>DAOUPR010000297.1 GCA_030626065.1 Clostridium sp.
ACTTAGTTTCTTCATCAAACGAGTTCACTTTGGTAAATTCATTTTATTTTCTTTATTTAAATATTTTATTTACATAGTTTATTGTGTAAGACTTTTTTGTTATTTTCTTACTCTTGAACTTTGGAAAACCTATATTTTTATCTTTAAAGAAATTTTTGAAGGCTCTATATAGATTTCTAAGTGACATTTGTAATGAAGCTCTGTATATGATTCACAACTGATAAAGAAACTAAGTGATAAACACCAAATCAAGATTTGGGTTTCCTACTTAAAATCGAAGATTTGTGTAATCTACTTATCGAATAATAATACAAATTAAGATGTGTTGTGTCCTCATAACTTTTGTGCCTTGGGTATGTAAGGAATCTTCATTAATTTGAAAGAAGTAGTACTAAGGATTTGAATATTTACCCTAGCTGCTCAGGTATCCAGTACTTCTGATGAAACTACTAAGTGACTTACTCAAAATCAGCACACCTATGCAAGTGACTTGCATAAATTAAAATTTTGGCAATTTACTTATACTTATCAGGTGATTATTCAAATTCAAGTGTGTTGAGATTTCATATTTGTGTGGTTGAGCATACGAAAGCATGTATGTCAAAATGCAAAATAATCATTAATTAATGAAGAAAAAAACCAAATGATAATTTGCAATTTTTAGTATTAACAACTAGGAGTATTGTTAACTGACAAATATAAAGCGAGAGAGCGGATTTTTACAAGTAGAGTTTATTATTCTATTATGGAAGATGGTAAATTATTAACAAGCTATTCAAAACTATTCAAATCTCAAATACAATAAATACCATATAGATGTTTATAATCTTTTGATATAATATAAATGTATTTTGGTATTCATACCATATTTTTTACAAAGGAGAGGTCCCAATATGGAAGTTATAATATATCAAGTTGACGCTTTTACAGATAAGCCATATGGAGGAAATCCAGCTGGAGTAGTTCCAGATGCTAATGGATTAACTGAAGAAGACATGCAGAAGATTGCCAATGAAATGAATTTATCAGAAACTGCTTTTGTTTTTGCATACAAAGATAATGAATTTAATGTTAGATATTTTACACCTAAATGTGAAGTGGATTTATGTGGACATGCTACAATTGCGGCTTTTTATACATTAGCTCATAAAGGATATATTAAAGGTGTTGATGATGGTGTTGTTAAAGTTTTTCAGCATACTAAATTAGGGAAATTACCTGTAGAAATTTACTATACGAATCAAGAGGTTGATAAAATTTTAATGTATCAAGGACAACCTAAATCTTTAGGGTATATACAGCATTTGGACAACCTATATACAGCGTTAAATATTGAAAAGGAGTATGTTGGACTGGAAAACTATGAATTGAAACCTGAACTTGTATCGACAGGGTTACCGGATATAATCTTACCTGTTAAAACAAGAGATATACTAGAAAATCTCGACATAAATTATGATGAAATTTCTAACTTTACAAAGGAAGCTGGTGCAATAGGCATTCATGTTTTTACCATGAGTAATAATGAATCTATATGGTGTAGAAATTTTGCACCTTTAGTTGGAATTAAAGAAGAAGCAGCAACAGGAACCGCTAATGGAGCTTTGATTTACTATTTGAAAAAAAATAATGTCATAAAAGATAATAAAATTCTAGTGCATCAAGGACAATCATTAGGAAGACCTAGTGATATTTATTGTGAGATAGTTGAAAAAGGACATGATAATATTGTTAAAGTTGGAGGGAAAGCGACTATTATTATGGAAGGCGTAATCACTATTTAACAAATATGCCATTAATTACCGATTAATTATTTTAATTAATCGGTTTTTTAATGTATTCATATAGATATAAGTTAGAAATGGCAGCTTCTTAAATAAATTACTAAAATGTAATTTTTTTTCTTAAGTGTTAAGTAACAAATCAGTTGACATATTTTACTACAATATATATAATTAAATATGGATTTGAAGAAATAGTTAATTTTTTAACGGAAATATTGATTTAATCGAACTAAAATCTACAATAAATAGTATTTTGAAAATTTGATAGATATTTGTTTGATAAATTAATCACATAGCATTTCTTTTCAGCTATAAACAAATCTTATAGGTTAGAATGTATATTTTTTGGAGTTATTCTAATCTATGAGTGTATTTAATACAAGGGGGTAATTTTATGGAGTTTTCATTTGACTTGGAGGTCAACAAAGAGAAGATTGAAAGGCTTAAAGGAATCATTGAAGAAAACAAAGAAAAACAAGGTTCACTTATGCCTGTGCTACATGAAGCACAAAACATGTTTGGATACTTACCAATAGAAGTGCAATCTATAATTTCTGAGGGATTGAACATCCCATTATCAGAAATATATGGAGTTGCAACTTTTTATTCACAATTTACATTAGTTCCAAAAGGGAAGTATCAAATAGGTGTTTGTTTAGGAACAGCTTGTTATGTTAAAGGATCTCAAGCAATTATTGACAAGATTAAAGATGAGCTAGGAATTGAAGTGGATGGAACTACACTAGATGGAGAATTTTCGCTTCAAGCTACAAGATGTATTGGGGCTTGTGGGTTAGCGCCAGTTATGACAATCAATGATGATGTTTATGGAAAATTAAAAGTTGAAGAGGTTACTGAGATTCTAAAGAAATACACAAAATAATTAATAATTCATTTTGCATAACATTGTGAAACATTCATCAAAGTTCAAATCTTATGAGTAATTAGTTTATAAATACATAAATAAAAGCATGATAATAGCTCACATAAAATATTTTTCTTATTAAGTTTCAGGAGGTGTAATGATGAAAAGTTTAGAGGAATTAAAAAAGATAAGAGAAGAATCTTTAGAGAAAGTGACATTAAGAAAAGATAGAAAAGGCACAAGAATAGTAGTAGGAATGGCAACATGCGGGATATCAGCAGGAGCAAGACCTGTTTTAATGACTTTATTAGAGGAAGTAAATAAAAGAAAATTAGACGATGTAACAGTAACACAAACAGGATGTATAGGAGTATGCAGATTAGAGCCAATATTTGAAGTATACAAACCTGGAGAAGAAAAGGTAACATACGTGAATATAACTCCAGAAAAGGCAAAAAG
>DAOUPR010000185.1 GCA_030626065.1 Clostridium sp.
ACAAAACCTTAACTTCTTCTCTCTTACGAATTTCCGGATTTAAAAATATAAATCCATTTGGTTCCTCAACATCACAATCTATATATGTGGCTCCTAAAGTCTTAGCTAAATTAGTAGAAACTGTTGTTTTTCCAGTACCACCCTTACCACTAAGTATAGCAATATTCACTATAATTACCCCTTTCCTCTTTCAAACAAGTACATTATTTAACTATCGTTTAACTATTGCTCAACTATTGTTTAACCATCGTTTAACTATTGTTTAACTATTGTTTAACTATTGTTTAACTATTGTTTAACTATCGTTTAACCATCGCTCAACCATCGTTTAACTATTGTTTAACTATAATTGTATATTATGCATTGTGCACTGTGCATTGCTCTATACAGGTTTTTTCTTAGCAACATTTATTTCTTCTAATATTCCTTCTACACAAGCTCTAATTGCGTCTTCGCAAGGAACTTCTGAACTTTTATATATTTTTATATCCCCTTCATTTAAAACCTTGAAAGCATTTGGTCCTGCAAAACCTGTTACAACAGCTTCTACTCCAGCATCTATTGCTTGTTGTGCTGCTGCTATTCCTGCTCCATGTTCTGAATTTATTCCTGTATTTTCTTCTACTTTAAACTCTCCATTTTCAGTATCATAAATTTGAAAAAATGGACATCTTCCAAATCTTGAATCTAAACTATCTTTTTTTTCTTTACCTGTAGCTGTTACTAAAACTTTCATAAAACACACTCCTTTTTATTTATAGCATATGCTAAATACATTATATACCTAAATTTTGTTTATGGCAAATGCTAATTTAAAATATATTGCACAATTAAGGATAATCCTTTAACTATTGTTTAACTATTGTTTAACTATTGTTGAACTATCGTTTAACTATTGTTTAACTATCGTTGAACCATTGTTTAACTATTCCTCAACTATTGTTCATTGATAATATTTTCTATATTGTGTATAATTTATTTTAAGTAAAAACTATAAAATTACTCTCTATCCTTTAAAACTGAGAAGAATTTTTGAACTCAAGTATAGAAGATAGCTTAACTTCTTCAAATCCGCTAATTAGATTATTAGCAATTATGGACAGACGAGTAGGTATAAGAACTTTAAAGAAATTAAAAGACTCTATATCAAATCAGCCAGAATGGCTACAATACTTTTACAATCTAAGATTACAAACTGAAAAAGTTATTTAAAATCAGTGTGAAAAGTAAAATGTGAAGTGTGAAGTTAAGGTTTTAATCATTTATCTTTTATCTTTTAACTGCACTCTGCACTCTATGTATTTTTAAAAAAATTGCACTCTATGTATTTTTAAAAAAATTGCACTCTATGTATTTTAAAAAAATTGCACTCTATCTTTTCAAAAAAGGAGGATTTATTTTGAACTTAAATAAAATTAATGGTAATACATATTACATAGATGGTCCATCTAATATCGGAATTTTTGCATATAAGAATAAATTTTGTATGCTTATTGATACAGGAATTGGTTCATCTCATGCTAAAAGAGTAGATAAAATTTTGACAGATAATAACCTTCATCCAAAATTTATTATCAACACTCATGCACATGGAGATCACTGTGGTGGTAACGAATATTTCAAGAAAAATTATACCGGAATCCAAGTGTATACATCTGAGCAAGAAAAAATTTTTATGGAAAACAGAAGCTTAGCATATGCGATTCTTTCTGGTGGAGCTCCCTTTAGGAAAATTACTAAGAATGATAAAAATAAGAAAGTAGATTTTATAACAGATTACGGTACAAATAAAATTGGTGATGAGAAATTTGAAATCTTTAAAGGTTGGGGACATACACCTGAACACATTGTACTATTAACTCCAAACAGAGTTTGTTTTCTTGGTGATTCAATTTTCAGTGATGAAACTATTGATAAATATTCCTTCCCTTACTTATATAATATAGGAGATAGTCTACAAACCCTAGATTCCTTAAGAGATATAGATGCTGATTTTTTTGTCATTGCTCATTCAACTAGAATATACGAGAAACATCAAATGGATGCTTTAATTGACAAAAACATTGCCAATATAAAGAAATATAAAGAACAAATTTTAGAATTACTTGATCAACCAGTATCTAAAGAAGACTTACTTCAAAATATCATTATATTAAATGAACTTGATATGGCTCATCAAGATTACTTTCTAAATCTTTCTACTGTTTCATCCTATTTATCTTATTTACTAGATAACAATTATATCAATTATTCATTAGAAGATGGAAAAGTTTTTTATTATAAAGAATAGTTTTAAAAATATAATACACAAAACATAATGTACAATGCACAATTATGGTTGATTTACATAGTATTGTTTTGCTAAAAGTGTGAAATGTGAAGAGTGGAGCGTGAAATGATGGATGATTTTCTCATTCTTTGAAAATCTTTTAATTAAATAGTTAATTTTGCGTAGCAAAATTATCCTTCACTTCACACTGCACATTTCACTCTTCACACTACTATTAAAGTAAAACTTTATTTCAAAACAATAATAGGAATATCAAAATATTCTAAGTAAGAATCTTAATTAAAAACATTTAGAAGAGGAGCTGTTGGAAATGTTTAAAGAAATGAGAAGAATTGAGAAACAACTTGATAATGAAGAAGCTTTAAAACTTTTAGAAAAAGGTGAATATGGTGTGTTATCTACAATAGACTTAAATGGTTATGCTTATGGCGTTCCATTAAACTATACTTTTTTAGATAATAATATTTATTTTCACTGTGCAAATGAAGGTTCAAAACTTGATAATATTGCCCAAAACAACAAAGTATCCTTTTGCGTTGTGGGTAATACAGAAATTTTGCCTAACAAATTCTCTACTAAATTTGAAAGTGTAATTTGCTTTGGCCAAACTGAAAAAGTTTTTGGGAAAGAAAAAGGAAAAGCACTTTTATCATTAATAGACAAGTATTCAAAAGATTTTACTATGGAAGGAAAATCTTATATCGATAGAGCAACTGATAAAACTACTATAATTAGAATATCAATAGATCATATTACAGGGAAAGCTAACAAATAATTCATTAAGGAGATTATCATGAAAACAAACCCCAAAATTAAACTTACTAATGAAAAAAGAAGAACTATGATTGAATCAATTCAAACTTATTTCTATAAAGAAAGAGATGAAGATTTAGGAGATTTAGCAGCTGGACTTATTTTAGACTTTATAATGGATGAACTAGCTCCTGAGATTTATAACCAAGGAGTATACGATTCTTATAGTTATATGACTGAAAGAGTTGACGAGATATTGAGTATACAAAAGATCTAATGCATAATACATAATGCACAATGCACAATGTACAATTATGGTTGATTCTCGGCTTACGCCGAGAATCTTTAATTTTATTGTGTTTTTATAAAATATTATTGCTTATCAATAATATTTTATTACTATTCACTGGTTTATTCTTGCTTTAATAAATTATTTATTGTAATATTACAATAAAGTAATTAATTAAAAACCTATATTTTGGAGGATTTTCTATGAAATACTATGGGAAAATGTCATTATCATCATTTTTAAAAATTTTGCTGGATATATTAATGGTGGGAGGGTTAATTTTATGGGTTATAACCTTTGTCAAATATATATTGGATACTGGCCAAATAAATTTAAGTTTAACAATAACCTATACCCTATTTGTAGTTGGAGGAATGGCTTCTTTTGCAATTCTTTATTATTTAAGAAAAATAGTATATACTTTAATAAATGTAACCCCTTTTGTATCTGACAATGTACGTAGCTTACAGAGAATCTCTCTATGTTGCTTTGTTATTACTACAACATACATAATAAATTTCTTTTGTAATAGACAATACATAGATTTCAAAATTATAACTTATGATTTTACAGGTATTCATACTGATTTTGAAGCTTTTATATTTTTCTTTGCAGGTTGCTTTTTATTGATACTTTCAGAAGTATTTAAGCAAGCTGTACAAGTAAAAGAAGAAAATGATTTAACAATATAGATGGAGGATCAATATGGCTATTATCGTAAATTTAGATGTTATGATGGCTAAACGAAAGATATCACTTTCCAAATTAGCCGAAAAAGTTGGTATTACAAATGCAAATTTATCAATATTAAAAACTGGAAAAGCAAAGGCAATAAGATTCTCAACCCTTGAAGCAATTTGTAGAGAACTAGATTGTCAACCAGGAGATATTTTAGAATATAGACAGGATTGATAATACTATAAAAGAAGATAAAAATAATTAAAAATCTACAATCAAGCAAAATAATACTCTACATTTTAAATTACTTAGTAACTTAAAAGTAGAGTATCTTCATTTTCAATAAATTATTTTCTATATTCTAAATATTCATCATAAGTCATTTCTTTATCAAAAGTACCACCGTCAGGCAAAATCTCAATTATTCTATTAGCTATAGTCTGAATGAATTGATGGTCATGAGAAGTAAACAATATATTACTCTTATAATCAACTAATCCATTATTTACAGCTGTAATGGATTCAAGATCTAAGTGGTTAGTAGGCTGATCAAGCATTAATACATTAGCACTACTAAGCATCATTCTTGAAAGCATACAACGAACTTTTTCTCCACCCGATAAAACATTTACTTGTTTTAAAGCTTCTTCACCTGAGAAAAGCATTCTTCCTAAAAATCCTCTTATATATGATTCAGTTTTATCTTCTGAATATTGACGTAACCAATCTACAAGATTTAAATCATTATCATTAAAATACTCAGTATTATCTTTAGGGAAATATGCTTTAGATATTGTAATACCCCATCTAAATTCTCCACTATCTGGTTCCATTTCACCATTAATAATCTTGAATAAAGTTGATACAGCATTTGGGTTTTTACTAATTAAAGCAATCTTATTTCCTTTTGAAACATTAAAACTAACATTATCTAGAACTTTTTCACCATCAATAGTTTTTGATATACCATCAACCTCAAGTATAACATTTCCTACTTCTCTTTCTGGTTTAAATCCTACAAATGGATATTTTCTGCTAGATGGTTGAATATCATCTAAAGTTATTTTATCTAATAATTTTTTACGAGAAGTTGCTTGCTTAGATTTAGACGCATTGGCACTAAATCTTGCTACAAACTCTTGTAAATCTTTTATCTTCTCTTCTTTTTTCTTATTTTGATCTTTCATTAATTTAAGAGCTAATTGACTTGATTCATACCAGAAATCATAGTTACCTACGAAAAGTTTTATCTTTCCAAAGTCAACATCCGCCATATGAGTACATACTTTATTTAAAAAGTATCTATCATGGGATACAACAATTACTGTTCCATCAAAATTGATTAAAAATTCTTCTAACCAATTTATTGACTTAATGTCTAAATGGTTGGTAGGCTCATCAAGAATTAACACTCCTGGCTTACCAAATAAAGCTTGAGCTAACAATACTTTTATTTTCTCAGCATCTTGCAAATCAGCCATTTTTTTATAATGTAAATCTGTTGTTATACCAAGTCCTTGCAATAAAGATGCTGCTTCTGAATCCGCTTCCCATCCATTTAAATCAGCAAATTCACCTTCTAATTCAGCTGCTTTTATACCATCTTCATCTGAAAAATCAGGTTTAGCATATATTTCATCTTTTTCTTTCATTATTTCAAATAATCTTGGATTTCCCATTATTACTGTCTCTAATACTTCATGGTCATCATATTTATAATGGTCTTGTTGCAACACAGACATTCTTACATCTTTTGCTATACTTACATCACCAGTATTCGGCTCAATATCTCCAGATAATATTTTAAGAAAAGTACTTTTCCCCGCTCCATTAGCGCCTATTACACCATAACAGTTTCCTGGAGTAAATTTAATATTTACATCTTCAAATAGTTTTCTCTCACCAAATCTTAAACTTACGTTTGATACGTTTATCACAGCATTACCATCCTCTTTACGAATTTTACATACGCTAAATATTATAACACAACTATATATCAATGCACAATGCACAATTATGGATGATTTTCTTCCCTCTGGTCATAAAATCTTTAATTATTAAATTGATTTAAAGATTTTGCATAGCAAAATCATCCTTAATTGCTAATTGCACATTTGTTTAAAAAAAGTTACTCTTCCCACTCAAGTTTGGCAAGTGGAAATGGCTCTAGTGCTCTATCTAGAATTCCATGAACATAAGCAATTAATACTCCATAATTGACCATAGGTACATCTACATCATCA
>DAOUPR010000251.1 GCA_030626065.1 Clostridium sp.
CCTAATAATTCCTTACTTAAACTCATCAATATCTGTCCTCGTAATCCCTCTACATTGCCCTTTTCAAATTGAGAAAGCATGTATCCTAGTACCTCTTCATTTTTATATTCAAAACTATATTTAATGATATTTTCATATTCCTCTTGATGTTCGTTAATATAATCTTGCGGGTTTGATGATTCCTTTGGTGATGACATTATGACTTTCAAATTATCTTCCACAAGATTTATTATTTCTTTTAGATATTGTTTTGTATTAATGTCATTTGTATTTACCTTATTTATCTCACTATCCAATGTTTTTTGTAATAATTCTAAATCTTCAGTGAGCAACGAAAGGTCGCCATATTCTTTTTCAAAAGTTTCTCTTTGAAACATCATTTTGTGATCATATTTAGATTCTTGTAATACTTCAAGGGAAGGTGTATCTCTGAAAGCAAAAGTTACTTCATCAAGATTATCAATCATAGAAAATAAAATCAACGCATTTGCTTTCAAGTTATTTTTTATAACAAAATCTGTTGAATAATTGTCCCACCATTGGTAACTATACAATATGCTATTTTCTGCTGGTTCATAGTAGAGAGTAATTCCAAATGGTTCTTTACTGGTTTCCATAGAAATATATTGTTGTTTAAAATATTTATCTGGTACTGGTAGATTGCTTACTAATGTGGAAACCTTGCTATTATCACCTAAATATTGTGTTTTATGCTTGGAAATCTCCTCTAAATCGTAAGTAATTATACCAACTCTTACTACAAACCCATAGGTTACTGTTCCCTTATCTTCAAAATTCAAAGTAAGATCATAAACATACTCACCAGCTTTTTCTGGTGTCCCAATATATAACTCTCCATTCATAAAACTTGTCTGAAGGCTTTCAATATCTGCAACCTCACCATTCTTATAGAGAGTAACTCTCTCTATATCAAATTCATATTTTTTATCTTTATTCAGTTTCTGTGTACTGATAATAATTTGTTCTTTACCATTTACTGAAACTGTATTATCCAATTCGTACTTGAAATCAATAGTATTTGCTGCATCTGCCTTTATTCGCACTCCGTTATTTTCCCAAGAGTAGCTTCCCATAAATGCCGTTTTGGTCTCTTCATATTCTGTACTAATATAAATGTTAGGCGGATTCTTAAGGTTTTGTGTATTAGCCTGAATATTAAGTGGATTATTGCTTCCTTTTCCAACTCCTGCACCTAAATATACAGAGACTCCAATAATAGTGGCTAGTACAATTATTGATGCTAAAATTACAGTTTTTGATTTTTTATTGTGTTCCATTATAGCCACCAATCTTTCCTTTAAACTCTTTTTTTCTTCGCACATAGTTGCTCCTAATACCCCAGAAGAATATTTATTTTCTGCAACGACAGATATTAGAGTATCTCCATAAGCTTGTTTTTGTGCGGGAGTAAGATTTTTAATAACAGCTTCATCACATGCTAATTCACAAGCTCGGTTTATTTCTCTCTTCATAAAATACATAAGTGGATTAAACCAATGAATAGATGTTGCTATCAATACTAGCCATTTTACTGCTATATCAAATCGTTTATAATGTGTAATTTCATGAAGAAGTATATTTTTAAGTTGTTCTTCATTGTAATCAGCATCAGGAATTATTATGCATGGTCTAAAAATACCTATAAGCATTGGTGTTGTCACGTATGAATTTCTATACAAAGGTACCCTATTTCTATTTTCTATATGCACTTTATTTAATTTGATATTTTTAAGCCTTTTTGAAGAATTAAATCTATTTCTTTCATGAAATATGTCTAGTAATAGTTTATTTTCATCAGCCTTAGCTAGTTTATTTCCTCTTTTCAAATGTTTCAGAAATCCTAAATATCCAAACAAATTTAGTGTAATTGATAATATCACTCCAGCTAACCAAATATTTAAAGCATACTTATTAATTATGTTCATAATATAGGAGCTGAGATTAGCATCAGAAATGTATTCCTTTTTAACTCTATTTTCTTGAGTACTCTCTGTTATTAAAGTAATTGAACTATTTTCCTCTGAACTATCTATAGTTTGCATATTATTATTACTTCCATCTACTACACTAATTTCATTACTGTTCATACTTTTATTATTTGCATTAATTCCACTACTGCCATTATTCCCAATAACATAATCTGTTCCCTTTATTTCATTATTTACGATAATTTTACTAGTAGAGTTATCTTCATAGCCACTATTTACACCATTTCCATCCCCATAAAAAATATTATTCATAAGGCTATTTTCTAAAGAAAATGGAATAACAAGTCTTAATAATACAACAACCCAAATGTAGTATTGTATAGACTTTGATAATTTGTTCTTTATTAAAGGTTTAATTGCAAATAGTATTATTGCAAGAATGCTCCCGGACAAAGAAAGTGATAATATTAGCTTAACCCACTCATTCATCGCTATCATCTCCTACCTGAAACAAATCTCGCAGCTCTTTAATATCCTTATCATTAAGTTTTTTGCTACCCAATAAAGATGCCACAAGATTTTTTGCACTGCCAGAGTACAAACGATCAATTAAGCTTTGAATAGAAAAATCATTATATTCTTTCTCGCTAACTAAAGCTTTATAATAATATACTTCTTTTTTAGTAGCTAAAACTACTTTCTTTTCGCAGAGTCTTCTAAGTAAGGTCTTAATAGTTGATGTTTCCCACTTACTTCTCTTCTCTAAGGTTTTTCTAATATCTGCAAAACGCATTTCACAGTCAGCTTCCCATAATATACGCATAACTTCTACCTCTGAGTCAGTAATTTTAGAAATTGATTTACTCATACATATCCTCCTTTAAAGTTACAATTGTAACCCGATATGTTCAGTTTACACTTGTAACTTATAAATGTCAACATATTCCTAATAAAAACATAAGACAAAAACCCAATAAATTCAAATTTTACTGGGTTAAAATTTTATGCTAATTATCATTACCTAGAAAAAAAGATTCTCATTGTAAATTGAGAATCTTAACAAATTTATTTATATCCATTTTTTTTATCTATTGCTTCCTCTTTAATTTCGTTTCTCATTCCTTGAAGAGCTTCTTTTCTTCTATCATTTTTTGCTTCTAGTTCTTTTTTAGTTTTATCATCACTAGTTGTTTCAATAGCTTCTTCAGCCAAATTATAATTTAGTATTGTCTTATCAATATTATATTGAATCCTATCTACATTATCTCTTCTATCATCTTGATTATGTTTCATAGTTTCTCTCCTTTGTTGAATTAATATTTATATATAGTTGATTTTTGCAATCACCTCATAAATTATTATGTCTATATAAATATTTGTTATTCAACTTTACTATGAATAATTAATTTTAGATTTTAGAAAAACAATTCTGGTTCTCTTCTATTTGAAAATTCGATTTCCAATTCCTCTTTATGTCTCAAATAATTTTCATCATCATAATACTTTGCATTGACTGGACACTTTTTAATACAAGCACCACATTTAATACAAATTCCATTCAATTTTGATACATTATCATAGTCAATCGAAGCCATAGGACAAACATTTGCACACACTTTACAATCTATACAATTACTATTTGTCTTTGGTGTAACCTTTCTAATATCAACTGAGATTCCCTCTTTATTTTTAGGCCTATAATATTTTCTATATGGCTCATTTCCTTTTACTACTAATTTTATAATATTATCATTAGTTTTAATCTTTGAATTTATTTTCTCCGCAAATTGTACCACTATATTCATATCTTTCTCATCAGGTCTATTCTTAGCAAGTATTTTTGAAAATGAATGTTCCCCTATAAATGCACCTGCTGCAATAACTTTGAATTCATTCAACTCCATAATATCTTTTAATTCAATTAAAGCATCATCATAGTTTCTATTACCATAAACAACTACTACTATAGCTTTTGCACCATTACCTTCAATAGAATTTAGATATTTTAATAGTACATTAGGAACTCTTCCAGCATAAACAGGAACTCCTACAATAACAATATCTTCCTTATAAAAAGATAAAGTTTTTTCTCTATTCTTAGATAATGTAAAATCAATACTATTTACACTTGCCTCACCGCTAAGATACTTAGAAAGATTACTTGCAATTTCTGATACTATTTTGTTTGTAGTACCTGTTGGACTAAAATACATTGTACTTATTCTTTTATCCATAATAGATTCCCCTATCTCCTTATTAATAAAAAAACAAAACTCCACTATGACAAACTAAAACAATACTTCTATTTTGCTTTTAATACAAACATATGAGGCGTAAGATTTCCTGTTTCAAATTTGATATCTTCCAGTAATTCAAGCTCATCATTATCTAATAAATATTTCTTGAATAATTGTGCCTCTACAGTATATACAAATGTCCTACCATTTCGCCTTACAAGTCTAGAAATTTTGTGTACAAAATTTCTATATAAATCGGAATACTTACTATGGTCTACTGTTTTATTGTCAAATGGCATATTAGTTATTAGCTCATCGAAAGTTTCATAACTATAATATTCAAATATATCTTCATCTACTAATTCAATATCTATATCAGCTATGGTCGCATTTGTTGCTGCAGCTGCTATAGCTGTTTTGTATATATCAATTCCTGTTAAAACATCAAATTCCTTTAATTTAGCTCTTTCAATTAACATTGTTCCTGTACCACAAAATGGATCTATAA
>DAOUPR010000016.1 GCA_030626065.1 Clostridium sp.
GTCAAGAATCTTTATTTTATTAAAACGTCATTATTAAAATAATAGTATAAGTATCAACAATATTCTAAAACAAAGCCTAATATAAAAAAAGATTCTCTACACTAAAGAAGAGAACCCACTAATTCTTAAATCCATAAATTAATACATTAATGTATTAATAAAGCTTTTATTTAAAATATAGATTTTCTGACTGTAAGAAAGAAAATCCTCCTTAATTGCTAATTGCTAATTGCTAATTGCACATTGCAAATTTCTTTTAATCTTTCAATCTTTTAACTCCACTCTTCACACTTCACACTATCTTTTCATTAAAGGTTGCTAATAAGTTCTCTTTTACTCACAATCTTAGTTATCCTAACGCAAAACTTCTCATTTATAACTATAGCTTCACCTTCTGCAATTTTCTTGCCATTTGCGTATATCTCAAGTGGCTCATCTGCAGCTTTATCTAATTCTATAACAGAGCCAGGTACTACGCTAGTTATCTCTTTAATAGATTTTTTAGCTTTTCCAAGTACTACACTTACTTCCAAAGGAATATCCAAAATAAGGTCAAGGTTTCCGTTTATGCCACTATTTACCTGAGTATTATCCACTTGAGATTTATCACTAAATTCAGTAAATACTTCTTCTGTTTCTTGCTTCTTTTTAACGGGTGCATCACTACTATTTTCCAACAACATATCTATTTCTTCACTTGATAAAAAATCATCCACTAGAATCCCTCCTCGTTTGTAATTTTAATAATTTTAACAGCTAAATTGCCCTTTTGTTTTCCTGACGCAACCTTAAATTTCCGTTTATCTTCTATATACATATCAAGAGGAGTACTTGTATGCTTATTCAATTGAAGCACATCACCCTTTTCCAATTGAATAAAATCTCCAATAGTCATGGATACTTCTCCTAATCTCACTTCCAAATTGACCTTTACAGACTCAATTGTTTCATTCATATCTTCTGCAAATTTTAATTTATCATTTTCAGTCAATGTGTCATAATTATCCTCTAGTCTCAATTTATCTGTTATACTCTCTAGAGCTTCGAAAGGAATACACAAATAAATCTCACCTTTAATATCATAAAAATCTAATGACATAGTTGCAAGCAAATAGTATCTACCTACATCACCCATTTTTGCACTATCTTTATGTGATTGTACCTGTCTTAATCTAACTTCCATAGTCAGTAATTCTTTCCAAGATGGCACTAACAACTGTATC
Source organism: Clostridium sp. (assembly GCA_030626065.1). Taxonomy (GTDB): domain Bacteria; phylum Bacillota; class Clostridia; order Clostridiales; family Clostridiaceae; genus Clostridium_AF. The sequence continues at coordinate 1,224 of DAOUPR010000016.1, forward strand.
ATACTGTCTGTAATATCTTCTATAATGCTCATTTCTAAATCAGTAAAAATAGTTTCTGCAAATATCTTATCTGCTTTAGAACCAGCTACCTCTTCAATATCTGCCCCACAAACAATCTCCATAATTTGACTAAGAAAAACCTCCGGTATATAAGTCACAAAATCCCCATTTAAAGGTGCACAAGTAAAAGTACCAATTATACTGTTCTTAGGAACAAAAGATTCTACTTCTTCTTGCTTTATAGCCTCTAAAGAATTTAACTTTCCTTTTACAGGCTCTCTAGTAAGCTCTGAAAAATAATTAGCTAAATGTTTTGTGTATTTTCTAAAAATAATTTTTAAAGCTTCTATGTTTTCTTTTTTTATACTATGAGGTTTTGAAAAATCATAAGCATCATCTTCTTTTGCTTTATCTTCTTGTTTATTATTTGATTCAAATTGTTCAAGTAATTTTTCAATCTCCGTATTCGAAAGTACTTCTTCCATTATCTCTCCCCTTCAATATTAAAACATCCATTCTAAATATCTTTATTATATCATAAATTATAATTCAAGCTAAAGAAGAGTTTAATATTTAGAATAAAAATAAATAAATTGCGACAAAAATACCCCGCAATTTACTATTATTGAAAATATTTATATTTTTAAATTTATTTCTCTTTACATGTTATGTCTATTTCAATAGTTTCCCCATTATCAAATATATGAGGAATACAAACTGTTTCCGCTTTATTAGGACTAACTTGCATATTTTCTCCTGTAAATACTGTAGGTGGTGTAATATCCACTGTTATATTCTGTTGAGATAAACTATTTGCAGTATTTCCCATAACCATATTTCCAAGTTCTGCTATTGCGCTTTTAGAAATTTCATCTAATTCAGTAACTTCCATTCCGCCCATCATAATAGATGCAATATTACAAGCCAAACCTTTAGATAATGAAATAATAACACTTCCATAAAGTTGACCTGTTAAACCTATCAAAACCACAACCGAATCACTTGTATATGGTATATCTTTAACCTCTATCGTTCCTATTGTTGACTGCATGCCAGTAACTTGAGCAATTACACTTTGACTCGACTCAACAAACGAATTAATATATTCTTGTTTCATAAGTTATCTCCTTTAGTATATTTTATACTGTTAGTATCCTTCTAAATAATAATTGGATGACAGTCAACTTTTACCATGCCTGTTTCCACATCAATTTCAACTGTTCTACTATAATGGCCTCCGAGATCCTCTTTTCCAACCATCATATTTTTATTGAAAAGAATACTTTTTATTTTTTCTATATTTTTTGATCCTATTTTAAATACATCGTTTTTTCTCACAGATGAGGCTCCTCCAAACATACCAATTTGAAGACTCTCTAATCTACATCCATAATTATAACAAAATTCATTTAACATTAAAGAAATTGCTGAATCAGCAAAATATGCAGGTGGATGATTTTCTCCTTCTTTATTAGCAGAAGTAGGTAACGCTATATGTGCCATACCACAAACTTTTCTTGTAGAACAATACATAGTTAAAGCCACACAAGAACCTAACGAATATGTTTTTATCGTATTTCTTTTATCACTAGTAACACAATATTCTCCTATCCCTAACACTGTCACCACACACACCCCATAACAACGCATATATTAATATTCTGCATACTATTTATCTTTAAAATCCATTTTTTTATATATAAACCACCTTAATCACCCATATCTAGTATATATTAAAATAACTTATTTAGAGCAGACAGCACATTTTCTTCTTTAAATGGCTTAACAATAAACCCTTTAGCTCCTGAAAGAATGGCATCTTTAACCATTGATTCTTGTCCCATAGCAGTTATCATAATAATTTTAGCATCAGCATCATATGCTCTAATCGCTTTTAATGATTTAACTCCATCTACATCTGGCATTGTTACATCCATTGTAACTACATCAGGTTTTAGTTCCGCATATTTCTCTATTGCAATTCTTCCATTCTCTGCTTCTCCTACAACATCATATCCATTTTTCACTAGCATATTTTTAATTGTCATTCTCATAAAAGCAGCGTCATCTACTATTAAAACTCTCTTCATAATATAACCCCTCCGCTAAAGTTCACATTTTATATTGAAATTATATCATACGACATTATATAATTCAATTTTTAATTTCATTAAATATTAAATTACAACTTTTATAAAATGCTTGGCTAAATTTACACAATATTATATAATAATATATGTAGTATTAAATCTATCCTAAATACCCTAGATTTATTAATAATAAATGTATTAAAAGGAAGTCTAAAAACTAAAGTACCAGAAGAACACGATAATAATTATATAAATTCAAACTAATCTGATAATATTAGATTAAGGTTTTTATGTATACAATCAACTATAAGATACATTACTAAGGGGGTTACTAACTTGTCCGAATTATACTCTAATGAATCAATGCTTGACATGTACTTATTTGAAACAGAACAATTATTAGAACAATTAGAACAAGCAATCATCAATTCTGAAAAAGAAGGAACTTATTCAGACGATGCGATTAATGAAATATTCCGATTTATGCACACTATTAAAGGCTCTTCAAATATGATGGTTTTTAATAATATTGGTTCACTTGCCCACTCAATAGAAGATCTATTTTTCTTTTTAAGAGAAAGCCATCCTGAAAATGTAGATTACTCTACTCTTTCAGACTTAGTACTAGAAGGTGTGGATTTCATTAAAATAGAAGTGGCAAAAATTAAAAATGGAGATACTCCAGATGGAAATGCTAAAGAAATCATTGATGAAATAAATATCTTTCTAAATAACCTTAAATCCTCAAATTCAGTAGAAACAGATTTAAAAGACATAAAGCCAAAAGATATTTCTCAGTCAACTACGTCTACAAAAAATGATTCTAATGACGATACTATTAATAAATATAAGGCAACAATCTTTTTCGAAGATGGTTGTGAAATGGAAAACCTACGTGCTTATACTGTTGTTAATGATTTAATTGCATTAGATGCCAAGGTTACGCATACTCCTGAAAACATCCTAGAAGATGATAAAAGTACAGATTTAATAAGGGCAAATGGCTTTGAAGTAATTGTAGAAACAAATTCTACCTACGACGAAATGCATGCCTTTTTCAAAAAAACAATGTTTTTAGGCGACTTACAATTTGAACAAATTAAAAAAGATGTAGAAAAAAAGCCTAAATTAAATAACTCAACACCTAAAACTCAAGCAACACAAGAAGCTCATCATTCAACTACTCAAAATATGATTAGTGTAAATGTTGATAAATTGGACAAACTAATGGATTTAATGGGCGAAATGGTTATTGCAGAAGCAATGGTAACTCAAAATCCAGACCTAAAAGGATTAGAACTAGACAACTTTGAAAAATCGTCTCGCCAATTGCATAAAATAACTAATGAACTACAAGATATGATTATGTCTGTTAGAATGGTTCCTCTTTCAACAACTTTTGCAAAAATGCAAAGGATTGTAAGAGATATGTGTAAAAAACTAGATAAAAAAGTTAACCTAGAAGTCATCGGTGCAGAAACCGAAGTTGATAAAAATATTATCGAACATATTTCTGACCCATTAATGCATATAATCAGAAATTCCATAGATCATGGTATTGAAGATAGTGAAGATAGAGTGAACAACGGTAAAGATGAGACTGGTACTGTTATACTTGAAGCTAAAAATTCAGGTAGTGATGTTTTAGTTATAATAAAAGATGACGGAAAAGGCTTAAACAAAGAAAAACTTTTAAATAAAGCACAAGAAAATGGCATACTTAAAAAAGACATAAATGCTATGTCAGATAAAGAAATTTATAATCTTATCTTACTACCAGGCTTTTCTACAAAAGAAAATGTTACTGAGTTTTCAGGAAGAGGCGTTGGTATGGATGTAGTTTGTAAAAACTTAGAACATGTAGGTGGTACAGTAAATGTAGATAGCATAGAAGGAGAAGGTACCACTATCACCTTGAAAATACCATTAACTCTAGCAATAATCGACGGAATGAATATCTGTGTAGGGGATTCAAAATATACTATACCAATCACTGCAATAAAAGAATCATTTAGACCGAAAGAAGAAAGTTTAGTAATGGATCCTGAGGAAAATGAAATGATTATGGTAAGAGGAGAATGTTATCCAATTCTTCGTCTTCATAAATACTACGATATTAAAACCCAAATCACTGATTTTAACGAGGGTATTTTAATTATGGTTGAACAAGATGATGTTACTTGTTGTATTTTTGCCGATGAACTATTAGGAAAACAACAAGTAGTAGTAAAAGCCTTACCTTCCTATATTAAAAAGAACAAAAATATCGATGGATTAAGTGGATGTACTTTGTTAGGTGATGGAAGTATTAGCTTAATTCTTGATATCGGGTCACTAATATCATAAAAAAGTAATTTAAATTAACTAAAAGGAGAAAAAATATGAATATGGAAGAAAAATTTTTAGAAGAAGATACTCAAAAAGGTAAATTTTTAACTTTTTCAATTGACAAAGAATCATACGGAATTGAAATTTCATATGTTACAGAAATTGTAGGAATACAGCCAATTACAGAAGTACCAGAACTCCCAGAATATATTAAAGGTATCATTAACCTTAGAGGTAAGATAAGACCAGTTATGGATGTTAGATTAAAATTCAAGAAAGAACCTATAGAATACAACGATAGAACTTGTATTATTGTTGTTGATACTGGTGAAATGGCAATTGGACTTATAGTTGACTCTGTTTCAGAAGTTATGTCTATCCCAGATAGTGAAATAATCCCACCACCAAAACTTAATAAAGCCGGTAGAAAATACATTAAGAATATCGGTAAAATTGGAGATAATGTAACTTTGATTTTAGATTGTGAAAAATTATTAAATGACGATGAAATAGAAGACTTATCTGGCCTATAATAAGACTAATATATTTATAAAACAGCATCTTTTAGTTCAGAAGATTAAATTGACTAAATTTTCTCAGCCAATTTATGAATAAATATTCTAACAAAAGATGCTTAGTTTTTTACACAACTATTGATGGGAGTCCTAGAAATGCGTTTGTACCGAAAAACAAATTTATCTCAAAGAATTGTCTTTAGCTTTTTAACTATTGCAATTATTATAGGTATTGTATGTATCACAAGTATAAAAAGCATGAGAAAAATAGCACAAAACGATAAAGAACTATATTATAATATGACTCTACCACTTGAAACAGCTACAGAAATGTCTAAGCTAATAGAAAGAGGTCAGATCGATGTTCTTGAGATGATTGCACAAAACGATACTAAAAAAATAAATTCTAAACTTAATGATATTAGCATTATTACAAACAACTTAAATGAATTACAAGAAGAGTTCAAAAATACTATACAATCTTCAGATGTTCAAGCAGCATATGATGAATATCTTATAGCAAGAAGCGAAAACTCAAAACATTCTAATAAATTTACGGCTCTTTGTGCAATGAATAAAGACGATGAAGCCTTAGCTATGTTCAATGGAGAAATGTCCGTAACTTACGAAAACTTAGTACAAGCTATGGAAAAATTAGTTTCAATGAAAGTATCAGATGCAGAAGAAAAATTTAATTCAAACGACTCCTTAGCTTCTAATTTTTCTATCAAAATGATTATATATACCATTATTACAGTATTATTAGCTATCTTTATGGGTTATACTGTCTCAAGATTAATAGGAAATCCTATTAAGAAACTTTTAAATGCAGCTAATTCAATAGCAAATGGTAATTTAAATATTCAATTAGATATTAAATCAAGTAGTGAAATAGGTCAGCTTGCCTATGCTTTTGATGAAATGACCCAAAGCTTGAATTCAACCATTTCAATAATCAATAATGCTTCAGAACAAGTGTCCTCTGGTGCAAAGCAAGTATCCCTTTCTAGTCAAGCATTATCACAGGGCTCAACAGAACAAGCAAGTTCTATTGAACAATTATCTGACTCTATTAAGGAAATTACTGTACAAACTAATCAAAGTTCTGAAAAAAGAGAAAGAGCTAAAACAATTTCAACAACAGCATTACAAAATGCAGAAGAAGGTTTCTCTCAAATGCAGAAAATGGTTAATGCAATGAATAACATCCACGACTCATCAATAAGTATATCAAAAATAATTAAAATAATTGATGAAATCGCTTTTCAAACTAATATTTTAGCACTTAATGCAGCTGTGGAAGCTGCAAGAGCAGGCGAACACGGTAAAGGCTTTGCTGTTGTTGCAGAAGAAGTAAGAAATCTAGCAGCCCGTTCTGCAGAAGCCGCTAAGGAAACATCAGAATTAATGGAGAATTTAGAATCAAAAGTTAAAGGCGGAAATACTATTGCAGCTATTACATCTAAATCACTAACTATTATTGTAGAAACCTTTTCGGAAATTGATACAATTATAAAAAATATTTCTATTGCTTCTGCAAAGCAAGCTATAAGTATAAATCAAATTCATGATGGAATTACTGAGATTTCAGATGTAGTACAATCTAACTCTGCAACCTCAGAACAAACAGCTTCTGCAAGCGAAGAATTATCTAATCAAGCAGAAATGCTAAAAAATGAGATTTCAAAATTTAAATTATAATAGAATTAGAAAGGGCTATCTATGATAACTATTACTGAGGAAGAATTTAAACTTCTTGCTAAATATATAAAAGATAATTTCGGAATTCATCTAAAAAAAGAAAAAAAAGCTTTTGTTACAGGAAGATTAAATAATTTATTAATTCAAATGGGGTTTAATAGCTTTACTGAATTTTATAAGTATCTTATTAATGACAAAACGGGTGAAGCAAGTAGCCTTCTCGTTAATAAAATTACAACAAACCACACATATTTTATGAGAGAACCAGATCACTTTAATATTTTTAGAGATCAAACGCTTCCCTACTTTGAAAGAACTTGCACGGAGAAAGATTTAAGAGTATGGTGTGCTGCTTCCTCTTCTGGTGAAGAACCTTATACACTTGCAATGATTATAGATGAATATTTTAAGGAAAAGAAGCTTTGGTGGGATACTAAAGTATTAGCAACAGATATTTCTACCAATGTTTTAAATATAGCAAAAAAAGGTGTCTATAGCAAAGAACGAATAGACCCCCTTCCTGATTATTGGAAATTAAATTATTTTAATAAATACGATGATAATAATTTAATTATTTATGATAAAATAAAAAATGAAGTACTATTTAGAAAATTTAATTTAATGGAAGAGGTCTTCCCCTTCAGAAAAAAATTTCATGTTATCTTCTGCAGGAATGTTATGATTTATTTTGATAATGATACCAAAGATAATCTAATAGAAAAATTTTATAATATGCTGGAACCTGGTGGATATCTATTTGTAGGCCACTCTGAATCATTAAATCGTGAAAAAACTAGATTTAAATATATTAGCCCTGCTTTGTATAGAAAGATATAACAACATAAAAATGGAAGGAGGTTTACAAATGAAAAAGAAAATAAGAGTACTTGTTTTAGATGATAGTTTAGTTTTTAGAGAAGTTTTATCAAGAGGTATCGGTTCTGATGAAGATATAGAAATAGTTGCTAAAGCTACAGACCCTTTTGATGCTCGCGACAAAATTCTACAATTCAAACCTGATGTTATGACATGCGACGTTGAAATGCCTCGAATGAATGGAATTGAATTTGTAAGAAAATTAATGCCACAATACCCTCTTCCTATAATTGTTGTCAGTTCAGTAAGTGATGCTGTATTCGATGCAATGAATGCCGGGGCTGTTGATTTTGTAACAAAACCTAATGTTCAATCACCAACAGAAGTAGAAAATTTTATATTAGAGTTAATATCAAAAGTTAAAATTGCTGCCAGCGCAAAGATAATAGAAAAACCTGTTTTAAAGGTTAGCCATTCTACTTCTAAAATAAATGTTGATAAGCAAAAAGTAATTGCTATAGGTGCTTCAACTGGTGGAACAAGGGCAATTAACGATCTTATACTACAACTACCTCCTGAAATACCAGGTATAGTAATTGTTCAACATATACCCCCAGTGTTTTCTAAATTGTTTGCTGAACGACTCCATGCACAAACAAAATTTAATGTTAAAGAAGCTGAAAACGGTGATTATTTAGAATCTGGCAAAATTTTAATTGCGCCTGGTGACCAACATATGATTGTACGTAAAATAGGAGATAGATATAAAGTAGAACTATTTAAAGGAGAAAAAATTAACGGTCACTGCCCTTCTGTAGATGTTCTATTTGAGTCCGTAGCTAAAGAGTGTCGAAGTAATGCTATTGGTATTATATTAACAGGTATGGGCTATGATGGAGCTAAAGGCTTACTGTCTATGAAAAGAAAAGGTGCTCAAACAATCGGCCAAGATGAAGCATCTAGTGTAGTTTACGGAATGCCTAAAGTTGCTTACGAAGTTGGTGCCGTAGAAAAACAAGCCCCACTTGAAAAAATACCTCAAGTGCTTCTTTCTCTACTTAAATAATTGGCTGTGTTTTAAACAATTGCTGATTTATAAGGTATTGTTTATATAAATAGTTTCAATTCATGAAATATTTTCAATTAGCAATTATCAATTGATGTTGATTTTCTTCCCTTTGGTCAGAAAATCTTTAATAATTTAATTAATTCAAAGAATATTATGTTAAAGGAAGGATGTTTTTATGCTAAATGGATGGGAAGATTACTATGAAATATTACAAGTCCATTTTATGGCTGAACCTGATATAATTAAAAATGCCTACATAAAACTGTCGAAAAAATATCACCCTGATGTTAACAAATCTTCAGACGCAAAAAATATGATGCAAAAAATTAATAGAGCCTACGATACCTTAAGTGACCCTATATCAAGAGCTCAATATATGGTCAAATGGATGGATAAATACACATTAGTAGGTAGTTCACAAACCAAAGGTAAAATAATTCACCAACTTGATTTCGCAGTAGGCCCTTGTAAAAATGTATTACTAAATTATTTAGACTTTCTATCAAAAAAGAACTATGGGAAAGCTTTTCAATTGATTTCTAATAAAGATAAACAGAATATAACTAAAAATGATTTTATAAAATGGCAATCTCTTGTAAGTGAAATTTTTGTACTAACTAACTTCGAATGTACTCTTAAAAACATATATAAAAATGTACAAGATGCTGATAAAAACTTTTTTAAAATTATTGTTCAACTTGAAGTAGAATCAATGGAAAAAAACCTTATAATGGACAGAACAGAGAAGGATACCTTCTGTAAAAATGTTATATATGAAGAAAATAGTTGGCGTATTTTTCTTGGACATAAAGATATAAAGTCATTTATTAATAAATTCAATCAACTAGTTACTTTAAAAAAATCCAAAACCAAAGACAATACCGGTATTATAGAAAAATTTCTGATAAGCCTAAATGAAAAAATTGATACCAAAAACGAATTCATAAAAACTGGCGAAAAAGAACAATTACGTCATAATAGGTATGGAAATAAATTCTCTATAATACAATGTACTGTTTCTAATAATCAAAATGATTCACTATTCAAAAAAAGCGCTATCCAAGAAATAGGCGAAATAATAGAAACAAATACAAGAAATTTAGATACACTTTGTAGATGGGATGATAATATTTTTTTATTATTGTTAATCGAAACGGATGAAAAAGGGGCTAATACTGTTGCAAATAAGCTACATTGGATACTCAAAAAGAATTTCAAAACATACGAATTTATATTCAATGTAAAAGAACAAAAATATGATTCCTTTAAAGCACTTATTGAGAGCTTATAATACATATTTTTCAATGCACAATGCACAATTGAGGTGGATTTTCTTCCCTTTAGTCAGAAAATCTTTAATTAATTTAAAGACTTCTAAGAATGAGGAATACATCCACCACTGCTAATTGCACATTATTATTTTATGTTTTGAAGAAAGGCATATCCTCTATATATTTTTATTGTTGCTATTAAACTTCCATCTGCTGCTTTTTTTTCAAGATTTTCGCCAGTATTTTCGGGTACATAATATTTATCTAATGAATAGTTAACTTTAATTCCTGTAATCTGTGGATTACCCTTATCTTCCCTAGGCATTGTATCATTATATAATGTATAAGAATATCTAGCTATTAAATAAATATCCTCCTTTGGAATTTCAGTAGTAACTTCTTTTACACTATAGTATTCTCCTTGTTTCTCTAGTATTACATATAACTCCCTATTCCTTAATTCATCATATTTATCATATATCTCATCTTTTAATTCTAATTCTTTAATATCTAACCCTAAATTATTTAAAGAAATTTCACTAATTTCATAATCTAATCTTACAAAATCCCCTCTAAATATATCTCGTGGATCATTAGGTATTGTTTTGATTTTTATTTCTTCTCCAAACGCCGTCGTCATAAGTGGTTTAACCATAATTGACAAGAGAAGACTTAAAGGAATAATAAATGCAATTAAATATTTAAACCAACTTTTACTATATAATTTTCTCATAGCTTAATCCTCCACCTTCAAAGTTTTTCTCATCTTTTCAAAGTAAAAACCAAATCCCAACAAGATTAATCCTCCTGTAAAAAAGAATAATGATTTTGGCATAAAGTCATATAACGTATCAAAATAAAATCTTAATATCATAACACAGGTGAAAATTAATGCTATTATGTTTCCTTTTCTTATTAATAATAGCAAATATATTATAAATAATATTCCAAAAACCACTCCAACAGCATCACTATTGTTTATAAAACTCACCGTTGACCATATATCTCCAAACGATAGTATAACTCCACTTATGCCAATAATGATATTCCCTTGAAACTTAAAAATATCATGATTTAAATTATGTTTAACATAATGCATTAATAAACCTATAAAGAAGAAACTAATAGTACTATATAATGGGTCAACATTAAAGTAATTCAATAAATAAAGAATGAAATTCAATGCAATTATATTATTGAAAAAGGTATTTTCTTTTGTATAATTAAATACTTTATTTGCTGCATAGACAACTACAATAAAAACTAAAGCAATTAAAATTACATTGTCATTAAAATTCAGATTTATATAAATAATAAAAAGTATATTTGAGAATAAATAAAGAATATTATCTTTAAATATAACTCCCATTACCATAGCTCCTATTGCCCACAACAAAAAATCATTATAATACAAACTTCCAAAATTAAATATTTGAGTAACTAAAAATAATCCAGCTCCATAAATTAATACACTTAAATACAGAAAAGCCTTAGATGTTTTGTAGTATTTCTTGTTTAACTTATACGAAGTAAACATCGAACCACTATAGAAGAATAGGATTATTATTACTTTAATTAGCCTAGTTAAGTAGTTCCAATTACTTGCTACAAAACTTATAACTCCAAGGCCAATGAGAATTGCTCCAATTGTAACTAATATACTTACAAAGTTTAAAGGAGATACTTCTTCATAAAAAACCATCATTTCATCTATTTGACTTTGTGTTATAATTCCTCTATCTTTGTTCTCTTCAAGTTCATTTTTGAAGAATCTAAAATTACTTTTACTAATTCGCTTCTTCATTTTTATCACCTCTCAATATTAATTCTTTTAACTTATTATTTACATTAATTTCATTCATAGAACTATACCATCTCCTATTAAATCCATCAATTATTCTATAATGACCTGAAATTATATTCTTTTGAACTTTAAATCCTTTTTCTTCAGCTATAATCTTCCCCCAAACTTTCCCTCCACCAGTTACATTACGTGGAATATCTATATCTCCAAAAGTTATTGTTTCTAATATTTCGATAGAATCATTTCCAAGAATCATTTTCAATATTTCGCTCTCTGTAAACAACCCACATACAGCAACAACAACTGTCCATCCGGCTAAAGTTCTTTCTTTTTCAATTTGTATTAACGTTTTTTTTGATATCCCTAGTATTTCAGCCATTTTTTCTTGTGAAAAATTATATTCTGTTCTTATTAACCGTATTTTTTTAGAAACTATATTTATCAAATCTTCTCTATTATTTAATTCCATACTCTCACTTCCTTATGTTTTGTTAAATAAAGATAAATAACCATCTATTATTTTACAAAAGAATAAAACAGATACTTATAGTGTAATATTACACCATTAGTATCTGTTTTGCAACTTTTTAATACCATCTTATCACTAAAATACCAACATATTCCTTTAATGCTATAGCGGAATCATTAATCGAACTAGCTGAAGGTACAAAATCATAAAAAGAATATCTTTTATTTATATTTGTTTGATAATCAGTAGGATATCCCTCTACATGCACATCTACTTTTTCAAATTGCTTTACAGCTCTAGGCATATGAAATGCAGACGTTACCACAATAGGATCCCTAAATTCATACTGCATAATTATTTCTTTTGTATACTCGGCATTTTGAGTTGTATTTAAACTTTTCCCTTCTGTTATTATCTTCTCTTCAGGAATTCCTATACCTATCAATATTTCCTTGGCAATGTCGGCTTCTTTACCTGTAAATCCAAAAACTTGACCTCCTGAAACAATTATAGGTATATCTAGCTTTTTATATAACTGTGCAACCGTCAATAATCTATTTGCTGCATAACCCGATAAATGTCCTTGTCCGTTTACATTAGGTGTATCTAGAGTAGCTCCTCCTCCTAACATTATAATTACATCACCTTTTGGATTCTCAGAAGGGAAATGTTTCTTTTCCAAACTACCAATTAAAAAATCTCCTACAAAAGGCGTTGAAAACAAATAAAGTACTATTGTTGCAACTAATATAAAATTTGATATTTTTTGTTTCTTCCTAAATGAGATAAAAGATAAAATTGCTAATAATATAATTATTATACCTGGTGGTAATAGAAATGTTTTATAGATAGTCTTTATGAAATATAACATACTTATCTCCTTCATAATCTAATTTTATATTATATGATTTTTTAAGTTAATTATACTATGGTATTAATTCAATGCACAATTGCGGATGATTCTCCTCGTACCTCTGAGAATCTTTAATTAAATTTTATGTTTTGTGTATCATAAGCTATACATTACTGAAACTCAATCTATGCAATTCTAAACTCTCAGGCCTCTATGAGTTTTTGAATTACATAGATTTATAGTTGAAGTTGTATATCTAATAATCATCCTTAATTGCAAATTGCTAATTGCTAATTATTACTTAATATCTTTTTTACAAAACAAAAAGAAATATTTTAGCTCCGCTAAAATATTTCTTCCTTAATTGTGCATTGTACATTGCATTTAAAATCTATCTACTTTTATTTTTTCCTCTTTTACCTTTAGCAGGCTCTATCTTAATTTTATTACCTTTAATAGTGTTTTTATTCATAATAGCAAGAACGTCTTCTGCATCTTGCTCTGGGATATCAACAAATGTATAATTCTCATAAATATCAATGTCACCTATATTAGCTCCATTTACACCTGTTTCTCCTGCTATTGCACCTACTACGTCTTTTGGTTTTATTTTTTTATTTCTTCCAATGTTTATAAACATTCTAACCATACTTCCAGAAGAAGTCTTCTGTTTTTTACCTTTTATTTCTTCAATATCAGTATCTCTTTGAGATTTAACGTCTAACTCCATTTTCAATAAAGCAGCTGCAACTTCAATTGATTGGAAATCTTCCTCTGTAAGTCTTTCAACAATTTTAACATACTTTTGAAGGTTTCCTTCTTTAATTTTAGCTTTAAGTTCATTTAAGAACGCTTCTGTTTTTATAGATTCTATATCACTTATAGTAGGAATTGGATGTCTCTTTATCTTCATTTTAGTATACTTCATTACACTTTTAAGTAGATAATAGTCTCCACCTGTAACAAAAGAGAATGCAGTTCCAGATCTTCCAGCTCTACCTGTTCTTCCAATTCTATGAACATAATATTCTTCATGGCTAGGCATATCATAGTTAAATACTACCTCAACATCATCAATATCAAGTCCTCTTGCAGCAACATCTGTAGCTACTAGAATTTCTACATCGCCTCTTTTAAACTTATTCATAACATTAATTCTTAAAGATTGTTTCATATCTCCATGAATTTTATCTGTAGTATATCCTCTCATTTGTAGAGAATCAGTTACTTCATCAACTTTCTTTTTCGTATTACAAAAAACAATAGTTAATTTAGGGTTGTAAATATCAACTAATCTTGTAAGAACCTCAAGTTTATCCTTTTGTCTAACTTCAAGATATAATTGATCAATATTTGGTGCAGATAATTCTTTATGAACTACTTTAACAATTTTAGGGTTATTTTGATATTGATTAATTATTTCTAAGATTGCTTTTGGCATTGTTGCAGAGAAAAGTAATGTTTGTCTTTCTCCAGGTACACTCTCAATAATAGTTTCAATATCTTCTCTGAAACCCATATTAAGCATTTCGTCTGCTTCATCAAGAATAAGCATTTCTAAATTGCCTAATTTTAATGTTTTTCTTCTAATGTGATCCATAACTCTTCCAGGCGTTCCTATTACTATTTGAATTCCTCTTCTTAGGGCTTTAATTTGTCTATCAATAGATTGGCCTCCAAAAACAGGAAGTATATTTATGTCTTTTCTATACTTTGCAATTTTTGCAATTTCTTCTGAAACTTGCACTGCAAGCTCTCTAGTAGGGCACAAAATCAACGCTGAAGGATCCTTTTTATCGACAGAAATTTTTTCTATTGTAGGTATTCCAAAGGCAGCTGTTTTTCCAGTTCCAGTTTGTGCCTGACCTACTACATCTCTTCCTTCTAATACCAAAGGAATACATTGTGATTGTATAGGAGTCGCTTCTTCAAATCCCATATCTCTTAGAGCATCAATCACGGCTTTTGAACAGTTAAGTTCTTCAATTCTCTTTTTATCCATTTTACCATCCTTTTTACTTCTTATATTATATAACATCTCATTATATCACTATTTCACTTAAATAACAGTATTTTTAATCATTAAATTAAAGTTAATGTAACTTTTCATATATTAAAGTTCCCTTTATATTATAACCATAAATTTTCATATATACATATTAATTAGTATCTTTTTTATAATATTGTTAATATTTTAAAAACTATTTCTAATTACTATTGATATATTTCCAACTCTAGCTTAATGTATTATTATAAGATTTTTATATTACTTAATCGAAAGGAGGAATAAAATTGAAGACTATAATATTAACTGATTCTAGTTGTGATTTACCCTTAGCATTTGTTGAGAAAAACGCAACTTCATTGGATTTTATTGGCATACCTTTTAATTTAGATGGTATAGAATATTTTGATGATTTCGGTAAAACTTTAAGCCACGATAAATTCTACGAAAAATTAAGAGATGGTATTATTCCCTCTACTGCACAGATAAATTTCTACACTTTTACTCAAATATTTAAGCAACACTACGATATAGGAAATTCTGTTATATATCTAGGCCTTTCATCCGGATTAAGTGGAACCTATAATAATTCAATAATGGCAAGAGAAGAATTTATTGAAGAGCATCCTGATGCAAAAATCACTATAATTGATGCATGCGCTGGCTCTATAGGACTAGGTGTATTAGTAGCACATGCTGTAGAGATGGTCAAAAACAATAGTTCTTATGAAGAAATAGTATCATGGCTTGAAAACAATAAAATGAACTGTAATCATTGGTTTGCTGTAGACGATCTTCAATATTTAAAAAAAGGTGGACGTATTTCAGCTACTACTGCTGCAGTTGGAACAGCTTTAAGTGTTAAACCTATTTTAAGTGTGGATACTTATGGAAAACTTATTTCGTACACCAATGTTCGAGGAAGAAAAAAATCAATTAAATACTTGTTCAAAAAGTTTAAAGAAAATAATATAAACGAAGAAGATAAGATTGTTATCATTGGACATGGAAACTGTCCTGATGATGCTTATGCTTTAAGAGAACTTATTTTAAAGGATTATACTCCTAAAAATATAATTGTATCAGAATTATCTGCAACAATAGCTTCTCATGTAGGTCCAAATATGTTAGCTTTAGCTTTCATAGGAAAGTCTCGTGAAAAAAACTAATCTAGCAATTATTCTTTTTAATAATAATTCATATTAAAAAAGCTCATATAAAAATATATGAGCTTTTATTATACTAATTTTTATTTTTTATTATATAATCTTTTCATTCTATTTATTGACTTGCCATTAACCCTTTTGCTTTTGTTTTTCTTTATATGTTATTTCATGTGAAGATTTAAGTAGTTCTTCTAATTTTTTAGGCTTTTGTGGATTAAAAAAATCATCCCCTATACTTGCTTTTATATTGTATTCTTTATTTGAAGTCCAATTAAAATAATTTAAATAATAATATATTTTTGACCTATAAAAAACTTTATCATCTATTGATGCGTTAGCTACTATAATTATAAATTCAGTTTTACCTAGCCATCCAATTATATTATCTCCACCAAATACTTCTCTAAATATCTGTGTAAGTTCCTTAATTACATAATCACCTTCCTTGTGTCCAAAGGTATCATTTATCTGTTTTAATCCGTACAAATCAACACGGAACAATAAAAATTTTTCATTATTCTTTACTGCCTCTTCGTAATATTTTTTAATTATTTCCATAACCCCTCCATAAACAAACTCAAGTAAACATATGTTGTACCTATATTATAAAACAAATTCGAATTTTTCCTAATTATTTTTATAATTTTCATTTCACACATATTTTATTATACTAAAAAAAGAATCAAGGCTTCTCCTCGATTCTTTTTTTATACATTTGGTGCCAGACACCTTTTTGTTTTATTTAGATGATGGTGGGATAAGTTTCTGTATCCAGCTACCAAAGGCTTTAGGATTACGTGTTTGTATAAGCACTGTTCCCGGTCCTCTAAATCTACAAACTAAGCCTTCACCTGATGTTAAACTAGAAATCCAACCACTTGAAGATGCTTTTTCTATGGTATACTGCATATAATCTGGCCATGCAACTAAATGACCATTATCAATAATAGATTCTTCTCCCTCCGGTATGTTGATAGCATGAATTGCTCCATATGAGCTTACAAACACAGTACCTTTTCCTCTAATTTTTACAATAAAGAATCCTTCTCCTGAAAAAGCTCCTCTTGCTAAATTTTGCATCTGAGTTTCAACTTCAATTCCTTGAGTTCCAGCTAAAAAGCCATCCTTCTGTACACATAAGCCATATGACCCATCCAATTCTACATCAAGAACTCCACCTGGTATTGCTGGAGCTAAAAGCACCTCCCCTGGACCTCTACTAGCTGTTAAATTTTGAAAGAAG
Organism: Clostridium sp.; assembly: GCA_030626065.1. GTDB lineage: Bacteria > Bacillota > Clostridia > Clostridiales > Clostridiaceae > Clostridium_AF. Next base: position 18,554 of record DAOUPR010000016.1, read on the forward strand.
AATTTTTCTCCTGCAAGCATTCTTCCAAGGCCTCTTAATACTCCACCTTCCATACTTCCTTTAACGTCAATAGTAGATGACATAGTCACCATAGCATCTGATTCTGCTTTTACAGACTCTCCTCTTTGCAAGTTAGCTTGTATTATCGGGTATGACCCTTCATATAATATCTTATAATCCAATATAAACACTCCTTTTTATTTGATGTATTTTTGAGTATTGTTATAATTTAAAGTGTAGTTTCTATAAATTGTCTATTTTTTAATTATAGTGTGAAATGTGGAGTGTGAAGTGTGAAGTTAAGGATGATTTTGCTACGCAAAATCTACTATATAACTAAAAGATTTTTACTAAAACGAAGAAAATAATCCCCACTTTAACCTATACACTCTAAGCTGTGAACCTATCTTTTATCTGTTATCTTTTATCTTTTATCTTTTATCTTTTATCTTTTAATTGTATTTTATACTTTCATTCTTTTGACCTTAATTATGCATTATAATTATATCTTTTCATTTATTCTTTTGTGCTTTTGTTATTTGTTCTTTTGTCCTTTTACTCTTTTGATTTTTTGCTCTTAATTATATCTTTTTCTTTCAATCTTTTAGGAACTTAATTGTGCATTGTACATTGTGCATTATCTTTTATTGTATATATCGTTTCTTATCATAATCTTCTTTTAATACAGTAAGTCTTCTATTACTATCTTCTCTCTTTTGCTTAGCTTCTTCTTGTATTCTCTTAGTTTCATCTATACCATTTACAATAGTTTCCCAAGTTTTTTCAAGAGTTTCTATTTCTATAGAGCTCCCTGTAGTAAGTTTAGCTATTTCTTTATTTTGATTAGCTGTTGCTGTTGCATTTCTTAGTAATAATTCATTAGTTGTTTCATCTAGCGCTGATAAACTTTTAGCTTGTACTTTCTGCCTTTTTAGCATTATAGTTTTAACAAGACATTGCTTAAATATTGGCATTGTTATAATGAACGCTGAGTTGATTTTCCTTACAAGCCCATAGTTACTATACTGCATAGTTTTAATATCAGGCATTCCTTGAAGAGCAACATGTTCTGCAAGTTTTAAATCGTGTACTCTTTGCTCCATCATTTCTATAACTCTGTTCATATTGTCTAAATTGATTCTATCCATTTCACTTCCATCAGCAACTTTACTTTCTAATTGTGGAAGCATATTAGTTTTTATGTGGTCTGTTGCTAATTCTCCTGCATAAATATATTTTTCTAATTGCTCATAACATTCAACATTTCTCATAAATAATTCATCTAGATCTTTGTTTGCCTTTTGAATCTCAGTTTCATACTGTTTTATTGATATGTATATCTTATCAACTTCATCTCCCATAGTATGGTACTTTTTAAAAAGTGATTCTAAAGAGTTTTTAGTTGATTTGAACATTTTACTGAACATCCCTTTTTTCTCTTCCCCTTGTA
>DAOUPR010000041.1 GCA_030626065.1 Clostridium sp.
ATCTACTTCAAAATTGTCATTTTCTACTTTCGGTGCATCATTTATAGGATTAACCCTTACCTTAACTGTAGCTGTTGCTTTGTTTCCATATCCATCATTAATTGTATAAGTAAAAGTATCTTCACCATTAAAATCTTTCTTAGGATAATAATGCAGTTCTTTTTTATCTCGGCTAATACTTACGCCTGAGTTCTGACTTTGACTAACGCTCTCTATTGTAAGATTGTCCCCATCTTCATCCTTATCATTTTCTAATACCTTAAATATATTGTAAGAACTATCTTCTGATGTTTGATATTGGTCATCGTACGCAACCGGGTCATAATCACTTACTGGCTCTACAATAATTTGAATATTCCCTATAGCCGTACCTCCCCTTCCATCAGATATTTCATAAGCAAGACTAACTGTACCATTTTTATCTTTTCTAGGTTTATAATAGATTTTATTGTTCTCTATTCTAAAATCACCTATTGGATTTAAGTCAGAAAACCAGGTATAGTATGCCTTTTCAATAGATAGCTCATCATAATCCTCATCATAATCATTTGCTAGTACATCTAATTCTTGTTCATCACAATCTTCTTGAATATTGAAGATATCTTTATTACCTTGTGGTGCGTGGTCTTCTGAAACAATTATATTGATTGTAGCTGTATTCTTTCCTCCGTATCCATCCTTTACTGTATAGGTTAAAGTATCTGTTCCACTAAAGTCTGCCTTTGGAGTATATATTATAGTATCTAACCATATTTGCACTGTTCCATTTTCACATTGTCCTATACTTTCAATTGTAAGTGTATCTCCATCCATATCAGTATCATTAGCAAGCACATCAAAATAGTTAGATTTACTATCTATATTAACTGTAAATTCATCATCTTGAACTATAGGTGCAACGTTCTCCCTGTTAACCTTTATAGTAACAGTTGCTGTTGCTTTTTCACCATTTCCATCATTAATTGTATAGTTTATTACATCATCACCATAGAAATCTGCATCTGGTGTATATACTAATTTATTGTTCTTTATTGCAGTTGTACTATTCTCACTATCTACTACACTTTCTAATGTAAGAATATCACCATCTACATCAGAGTCATTAGCTAATACATCAAATATGTTATTCTCACTGTTTTCATCAGCTGAAAATTGGTCCTCTTTGGCTATCGGCGTATCATTTTCACTCTTAACAGTTACATTTATTGTGCCCACAGCAGTTCCTTTATTCCCATCGCTAATCTTGTAATATATAGTATCTTGTCCATTGAAATTTGTCTTTGGACTATATACTATTTTGGGGTATTTAACCATTCTAATAATACTATGTCCATCTATTTCTTCCGTAATCACAATATCTTCTTTGATAATAGTTGCAATTCCACCCTCTGAACTTTCTCCACTAGTATTATCGTCTCCCCAATTTCCAATCCTATCTATTGTAATCTTGTCACCATTAGCATCACTATCATTCAATAATACATCAAATGAATTGCCTTTACTGTCTTCTTGTACTTCAAAATTATCAGTCGTTGCAATTGGAGCATTATTAGGTCCATCTACAGTTATATAAACTGTTGCTGTTGTTGTTTCTGTTGCACCCCAGTATCTATCTATTAATGTATATTGAAAAGAATCTTGTCCTCTAAATCCTTTATCTGGTGTATATGAAATTGAACCTGAACCTTGTTTCACCTTTCCGTGTTTTGCCTCACCTACAGAATTTATTTTTAAAGCATGATAGTATCCCCCTTGTTTCATATCGATGTCATAGTCATTACTTAGTATACTCAATATGTTAGTACCACTATCTCCATGTATTGTATATTTATCATCCACTGCTGTTGGTGGGTCGTTTACAGTTCTAAAATAAACCTTTATATAAGATTTTCCAATTCCTCCATTACCATCAGATACTGTATAATTAATTATTTTTGTACCAACATCATTTTCTATAGGATTAAACTTAATTTTATTATCAACTATCTCTAAGATATCGTAATTACCATTACATTGAACTTCTGTAAGAGTAAGCTTATCTCCTTCTTCATCCCAATCATTGCTTAATACATCAAAATTAAATGGTCCGCTATCTTCATTTACCTCTTTATACTCCCAATAAACATATGGTGCATCATTTATAGGATTTACTTTTACTTTAATTGTTGCCTTTGAAGTCCCTCCATTACCGTCCTTAATCATATAGATAATAGAATCTTCACCAGTGAAACTTCCATAAGTACTATACCTTATTTTATTATCTGTAACGTAAGTATTACGATTTTCATTTTCTACTATTTCTATAGTAAGATTATCTCCATCAGCATCCAAATCATTCTTCAATACATCAAAATAATGATAACCACGTATTTCATCTACTTCATACTCGTCATCAGAAGCTATCGGTTCATCATTTATAGACTTAACCTCTATTTTAATATTAGCCTTTGAAGTTTCTCCGTTACCATCCTTTATGGTATATTCAATATTCTCTTCTCCATTATAGTTCGCCTCTGGAGTATATAGAATTTTGTTATCCTGTATTTTTATAGTACCATGCTCACTTTTATCAATTTTTTCTATTATAAGCTTATCTCCATCAATATCTGTATCGTTATCTACGACATCAAATACATTATCAGTACTGTCTTCATCTACAGTAACTTCATCTTCTACTGCAATTGGGGCATCATTGACAGACTCAACATTTAATTTAACCTTCATATAATAAACTCTTTTATTTTGAAGACTTCTATAATACAAACTAAAAGAATCTTCTCCATTGAAGTTTTCATCTGGAGCATAATAAAATCTATTTTTATATGCATCTTCCATATTAGTCACTTCTAAATTCCCATATTGAACCTCATCCATCAATTCAAGAACTTGTCCTGGGATAGATAATTCTATTGGATTATCTTCTTTTGTATTTACTATTTTTTCTATAACATCATTTCTTGATGTAACGCCTATTGTAAGTATTCCTGTTGCTTGTAGTTCGTCTTCTGAACTGTCTTTTATTGTGTATGTAAATTTATCTACTCCTGTTTTCTTATAATCAGGCGTGTAGTACAACTTATTATCTTTTATTTCTATTGAACCTATGTTTTCTTCATCATTATTATTTTCAACACCAACTATGTACAGCTGATCTTCATCTTCATCCACATCATTTTCTAATACATCTATTAATATAGACTCATCATTGAAAGCTTGTACTTTATCTTCATTTGCTACAGGTGCATCAGATACTGAGTTTACTTTAACTATTACAGAAGCTGTCGCCTCTCTATTTAAAGAATCCTTTACTGTATAAGTAAATGAGCCTTCTCCATTAAACTTTTCCTCTGGAATAAAAGAATACTCATCATCTATCTGTTCTACACTCCCATTTTTAATATTAGAAAAGTCTACAAATTCTAAAACTCCAGTAGCACCAGATAGATCATTATCTAAAACAGCTGTGAGCTTTATAATAGTATCTTCTTTCGTTGAAATAATATCATCACCAGCAGTTATTGGATCTGGTTCTTCAATATTTACATTCACCCTAACTGTATAATATGTATACCCATTATTAGCTTTATATACGAATTTATCTTTTCCGTATACATCCTTATTTGGAATATATACTATTTCCTTATCACCTTCAGTATTTTTTCTTATGGACACTTGCCCTTGTTCTGGAGTTTTACTTCCAAAAAATATATTACTTTGAAATACTGGTTCAATAATCACTTCTTTGTTAACACTTGTAGTTACCTCTACTGTTTTATCTTTACTATTAGAAGTATTCCTACAACCTGAAAATACAACAGGTATTAATATACAAATAACTAACACAATAAATATACTTTTAATTTTAGGCTTAATTTTAATCACCGTCCTTCGCAAAGACTCATATCAATTAATAATATTACAAAATATACTATAATACTTATTATTTTAATCTTATTCCTCAAAGTTGTCACTATACTTAAGTATAGTATTTGTGTAAAATTAAATATTTTCTTGATTATTATTGATACTGTAATTAAAATACATGAAATTTATATAGTATTACAGTTAAATTTACTACTAGTTAAACAAATTTATTTGAAAGCATATTTGCATTCATTTCTTCTATTACTCCATAAACCAATTCCCCATCAACTCTTTTACTTTCCATAAGAGCTATAGATTTTACAGGTCCTTTAATTCTTTCAAATTCAATATTTTCTAATGGCTGCTGCCTAACTATTTGTCTACCTAGTGTAATATGTGGTGTGTAATCTCTATTGTCAAAATTAAATCCGCTATTACTAAGTAGTTTTCTAAGCTCCTTTTGTAATAAAATAAGTTCTTCATTTCTTTTTATTCCAGCCCAAACAATCTCTTTATTTTTTCTTTTAAAAGACCCTAGTTTATATATATCAAGCTCCTTTGGAAAATTCTTTAACTTATGTAAAGCATCAATTAATAAAGCAAGTCTATTTTGTTCGATTTCCCCAATAAACTCCAATGTCAAATGAAAATTATTCAAACTTGTATAACTACCTTTTATTGAATTTTCCGCAACCATATCTCTATATTCTGCTAATTTTTCTTTTGTAGCTTGATTCAATGTAACCGCATAAAACACTCTCATTTTTTTCACCTTTTCTTAGTTTTATTATCACTAGTTTCCCATTTAGCAAATTTAATTATTCACTTATTAATACAATTCTATCATTCTTATTACTCATATCTCCCAACAGAATTTTTTATTCTCACAAATCTCAATTACTAAAATATACTATATTGTAGACAAGTGTATATAATATGGATTCTAGTTTTTATATAATTTTAATTTTTTCTTTTATATAAATTGAGACAAGCTTATAGCCTTTAGTATAAAGTTTCCATTTCAACTATAATTAAAATCCATACTAGCTACTGTATCTTTAAATTAGAAAGGAGTAAATATATGAAACTACCATTCACTAAAAAATTTAAGATTTTTGTCGCTTTACTTGTTATAGTTCTTTTGATTTTTACAGGGTGTACAACCCATTCAAATAACAAAAGTAACACTGAAACTGAAGAAGAATCTATGGAATTAACTATCTATAGCGGTCGTAGAGAGAAATTCACACTTCCACTTATTGAAAAATTCGAAGCTGAAACTGGTATAAAGGTAAATTTAATCACCGGTAAATCAACTGAATACGCTCACCGAATTGTTGAAGAGGGCGAGCATACTAAAGCAGATGTATTTTTAGCCAACGATGCAGGTGTATTAGAATATCTTCGTCTCCAAAATATGCTAGCAAAAATCGACTCAAAAGAATTAGAAAAAGTTCCTATAAATTATAGAGGTAAAGATAACACTTGGACAGGCATAACTGTAAGGTCACGTATATTTATGTATAACAAAGACCTTATGACAGCCGAAGAAATGCCACAATCTATATTCGATTTAACAGCCCCAAAATACAAGGGACAATTTGCTATAAACAGAGCTGGTAATGAATCTATGGTTACTTACTTTACTTCAATAAAAACAATAATAGGTGAAGAAAAAACGCTTCAGTTAATTGAGGATATTATGGCAAATGACCCCCTAATTTTACAAAGTCACACAGAGGTAAGACGAGCTGTTGCTAGTGGCGAAGTGAAGTTTGGTCTTGTGAACAATTATCATCTCAAAGTTCAGCTAACTGAAGAAGGTTTAAATAATGTTGCTGCACTCTATCCAGATCAGGGTGAAAATGAAATAGGCACTTTTGTTAATGTATCTGGTGCTGCAATAACCAAACATGCAACTAACACAGAAGAGGCTCTTTTATTTATAGAGTTCTTGTTAGATGAAGAACAACAAAAAATGAACGCAGAAACACCAATAATCCCTAATATTGAAGGAATAGAATACGAAAACTTTAAAGCTTCCGATACTTCCTTAGGTGAAGTTGGACCAGAATGGGAATCAACAATAGAATTAATGAGAAAGGCAGGTTATTCTGATTAGGGGGGATTAAATTGAATAGAATCAAAAATATGTGGGTGAAAATTTGGCGAGGCACTCCCCCTCGCCCTACTCTTTTGTTTATAAATATAGTGACTGTACTAATTATGTCAATACCAATATTATATATTTTTACAAGGGCTTTAACTTCTCCAATAGAAAAATGGAGCATAATTCTTAAAACTCGTATTCCAAGTCTACTTTGGAGTACCTTAAGCTTAGCATTTACCGTCACTTTTATTACTGTACTAATCGGTGTTATACTTGCATGGCTCGTGGAGCACACAAACTTACCTGGAAGAGGAGTCTTAAAAGTAGCTTTAAGTCTTCCTTTAGTTATTCCTCCTTATATTGGAGCTTTAACCTATGTTATTTTTTTCGGTCCAAGGGGTATTCTTTATTCTCTCTTTGGAAATAGCCCTATAGATGTATATTCATTTTTCTCAGTTGCATTTATATTATCTATGTTTACTTTTCCCTATGTTTTTTTACTTGTATCTTCTTCTCTTAGAAAAATCAGTTCCAATTATGAAGAAGCTGGTCGTTCCTGTGGTGCTTCTTACCCTACTATATTAAAAAAAATCATTCTACCTCTAGTAAAACCTGCTATATTATCAGGTAGTATTATAATTTTATTTTATATTGTAGCAGACTTTGGTGCAGTTTCAATGCTTAGATACACTACTTTTTCAAGCAACATTTACTTTCAGATGGTAGGTAGTTTAGATAGGTCCTCAGCTGCAATTTTAAGTATTGTGCTTATTTTACTTGGACTTGTGATACTTTTTATTAAATCCTACTTACTCAATAAAAAAGTATTTAGTCAAAACCCAAAATCTAACAGGAATATGAAACCTATTAATCTAGGAAAATTTAAATATATTTCTTTAGTTTTCGTTTTTATTATATTATTGTTTTCAGTTATTCTTCCTTTATCTACGCTAACAGTATGGAGTGTAAAAGGTATTAATGAAGGTGTTCTAACTTTAAAAACATTAGGTTATATAAAAAATAGTTTGACAGTAAGTATAGGTGCTTCTCTTATTACAATGGTCATTTCAGTTCCAGTTGCTTATATAAAATTTAGAAATTCTTCAAAAGTAACTAAACTTATGAATAATATTTGCCATATGGGACTAGTTATTCCTGGAATATTAATAGCTCTTGGTATGGTATTCTTTATTAGCCAGTATTTCTCGCTACTTATGGGAAGTCAAATAGTATTAATGATAGGATTTTCAATAAGATATATGTCCCGTAATTTACAATCTACAGAGTCTTCAATGTCCCTTGTATCAAAACACCTTGATGAAAGTGCATATAGTCTTGGTAAAAATTTCAGTTCTGTTTTAACAAGAGTAATTCTACCTTCAATTTTACCTGGTGTTTTATCTGGTGGTGCTTTAGTTTTAGTAAGCTCACTAAAAGAATTACCTATCACGTTAATGCTAAGACCAGCTGGTTTTGACACTCTAGCCGTTAGAATATGGATTGATGCAAGCGATGGATTTTATACCTACGCCGCTCCCTCTGGTTTACTAATTGTACTTGTATCAATTATTCCACTTTACTTTATGCTAAAAAGCTATAGGAGGGATTAGTTATGTCCTATGTAGAAATAAAAAATCTTTCAAAAAAATATGATACTGCAAAGGATTTTACTATAAAAAATCTAAATCTAACTATCGAAAAAGGTGAGCTAATAACTATACTAGGTAAAAGTGGTTGTGGAAAGACAACCCTCCTTAGATTATTATCTGGCTTTGAAATACCTAATGAAGGAGAGATTGTTTTAAATGGGAAAGTAATCTCCAGTAAGAATATATGGGTGGCTCCTGAGAAAAGAAACATAGGTATGATTTTTCAGGACTACGCACTCTTTCCAAATATGACAGCATTTCGAAATATAGCTTTTGCAATTAATAAGGATACTAACTACCAAAACAAAACAGATGCTATGTTAAATTTAATAGGACTTTACGATTGTAAACACAAATATCCACACGAGTTATCAGGTGGTCAGCAGCAAAGGGTAGCCATTGGAAGAGCCTTAATCAGACAACCAGATATTCTACTTTTAGATGAGCCTTTTAGTAATTTAGATCTAGAACTAAGAGAAGTTATGCAAAGTGAAGTATTAAAGCTTTTTAAAAAGACAAAAACTACAGCTATTTTTGTAACACACGACCAAATTGAAGCCTTATCAATTTCCACAAGAATAGCTATATTAAATGAAGGTAAAATCCAACAAATTGCTACTCCCTATGATATCTACAATAAACCGAGTAATAGTTTTGTATCAGAATTTATAGGTAAATCAAATTTATTTACTGGAAAAGTTCAAAGTTCAAACACTATTTTATGGGAGGGTATCCCCATATCCTGTAAGGATAATATTCCTTATAAAAAAGGAACTAAACTAAGATTTATGATACGAGAAGAAGATGTTCTTATAAATGAAAATGGAGCTTTAAAAGGTACTATTGCTAGCTTTACCTACCTGGGCAAAAACTACAGTGCAACCTTATCTATTAAAACTCCAAACTATAAACCATTTCTGATAAAAACTTTACTACCAGGCTCTACTCATTTAGAAATAGGTACAGAAGTAAATTTAGATTTAGTTATAAAATCTAAATATCATATTTTTCTCCAATAAAAAAGATCAACTTTACAGCTGGTCTTTTTTATTTAGTCTCTGTTTTAAATAATAGTCGATTTTGCGTAGCAAAATCATACTCAATTGCTAATTGCTAATTGCTAATTGCTAATTGCTAATTAGCATTATATCACCCTCTCCAATCAATAAGGCATTCTATATTGCTTACATCAAAGCTAGGAATATTTAATTTTTCTCTTATGCTCTTTCTTTCCACGAAAGAATTATCTATAAATATACTTTTTTTATTATTATTCATATGTTTATATTTAAAATCTTTACCATCTAATTCAATAATTTCATCAAATAAATTCTCCGAAATTTTTAAATTTCTAAGTGTTTCTTTTATATTGTTTTCATGCTTAGTTATCAATATTATTTCTTTATTATTATTTAAGCATTGATATAAAAACAGAAACATGTATTGATTATAATATTTTTTATCAAAAACAAGGGTATCATCAAAATCTATATAAACTCTTTCATACTGAATATCTAATTCATATCTATTTATTAAGGTTCTACCTACCTCAATATCATAATCATTAGGCAAAATATCTATATCCTTATCACTAAAATCCAATATAGATAAAAGAGGAAAGTTAACATCTAAGTTTCTGCTTACACAAAAGGTACTAGCCATTCTTGTAGATATTTCTAATAATTTATATTTATCATTTTTATCTTTTTTTAGCTGAAAAAACCAATATCCTCTAAATTCTAATTCTTTGTTTAAAATACTAGCAATTTCATAAATATCCTTATTCGCCTTAATTTTCCTGGAATTTATACTCATTCCAGCTAAAGTTCTTTCTCTAGTTCTTGGACATAAAAACCTCAGATTTGACTTCCTATCAGTAAAACAATCTATTGAAATCTCCTCTCCAGGCAAATACTCACTTATTATTAAATTTGGGTCTTTACTTATATAATATTGTAAGTCTTTTTTATTATTAACTAAATGAGTTTCTTTTCCTCCTTGCCCATCCTGAGGTTTCAAAAATACAGGAAAACTGTTGATATCATTTATAGTTTTATATATCTGTGGAACAAAATCATATTTTTTAAACTTATCATAGGTTAAATTTTTATAACGACAAATTTTAGTGGTTTCTAAATTTGAACATATTACCTTTGCTAAAATTTTATCTTTATTTTCAACAAAATAAAGTGCTACTGTATCATGTGTTGGAATAATAAAATCAATATTGTAAGTTTTAATAATTTTATTAAATTCACAAATGAAATTTTCCTCTGCTATATTAGGTACTTGTCCTATATAGTTTTTATAAACATATTTCCCGTGTTCTTCTACACTTGAAGCTCCGAAAACTTCTACTGTTAACGAATTTCTTAGAGCAAAATTTATTTCTGTTCCAATAACTGATCCACATGGAAAAACTAACACTCTTTTTTTCAAATTTAATCACCTACCTTAACAATATGACCTTATTTCATATCAAATCATATTCCATCAATAAACTATTAACTTTTTCTTTTGAATTAAACATCATTATATCAATTATTGATAAATTCTGTACAAATTCATTATTATATTGCTTGTATACTATATCTTTTGTTTTAATAAAATTTAATGCTATATTATTCCTATTAAAATCATCTTTAGAATATAATTGTTTCCCTCCAATAGGATTAATATAGTTTGTAGAATTCATCCTTTTATTTATCTCAATTATTCTATTTTGCTTTTTCAAATCGTTATTTTTATTAATTTCTGAGGATATATATATATCAGTTTTTATATGCAAATATTCACAAATACTTCTTATACTATAGGTTACAAACTCAGAAACATTTAAATTATCATAACTAAATATATCCAACAATACTTTTTCTACCTCTTTATAATATGGTGCTTTGCAATAAGCAAAGTAAAAAGATTTCTTAAGCTTTTTAATAACGTCTTTAAAATCAGGTACAAAATACCTTTCATTGATTTTAAGCTCCCTTGCTGCTTTTTTTAAAGGCAAGATAATCATTACTGGTTTTTTATTACTCAAAATACGATTCCTATTAATCCATCCTCTATTTATATATTGAACATCATCTAATATTACAAACTTATCCACTGCATTAATCAACTGAAAATATCCTATATATGGCATAAAATATGGCTGCATTATAGCAATTTTCATTTTAAACCCTCTTTTAATATTTTTATTATTTTACTCTGTTCCTCAACGCTCAAGGTATCATACATAGGTAAACATAATATCCTCTTAGAAATATCCTGCGCTATTGGTACATCAAATTCTCCACTTATATATGGCAATTTATCCAATGATGGATAAAAATATCTTCTTGGATTAATTTCATTTTCATTTAGCTTCTCTTTTACCTTTAAAAGAGTTTCTTCTGAATCAAAAACAATTGGAAAATATATATTATTAATTGTGCATAAAGAATTGTATTTTTGTAACTGAACTTCTTTAGGCAAATTTTTAATATAATAATCATAGGTTCTTTTTCTGCCCTCTAATATAATTTTCATATCATCTAAAATACATAATCCCATAGCCGCTTGAAACTCATTCATCTTTGAATTTATACCTAGCATTTCTATTTTATTTTCTTCCTTTATGCCAAAGTTTATCATAAGTTTTACTTTTTCATATAAGCTATCATCATTTATAACAATAGCTCCACCTTCAATGGTATGAAAAAGCTTTGTACTATGAAAACTTATAGAAGAAATGTCTCCATATTTTAATATACTTTTCCCTTTATACTTTACTCCAAAAGCATGAGCGGCATCGTATATTACTTTCAAATTATTCTCTTTAGCAATATCTTCAATCTTCTCAACTTCACAACCATTTCCAAATACATGTACAGGTACTATTGCAGAGGTTTTACTTGTAATTAACTCACTAATTTTAGTGTAATCCATATTGAAGGTTTGTTTATCTATATCAACATACTTTGGTGTTAATCCTTCCCAAACAAGGCTACTTGATGTAGCTACAAAACTGAAGGGTGTCGTTAATACTTCACCGCTTAATTCCAAGGCTTTATATGCAATTTGAAGTGCTAAGGTTCCATTTGAAACTAGAATTAAATTCTTAACCTCTAAATATTCCTCAAGTCTTTTTTGTAATCGCTGAACAAACTGCCCATTATTAGTTAACCATCCGCTTTCAAATATATTATCAATATATTTTTTATATTTATTTACATCTGGCAAATGACTTTTCGTTACATTAATCATTTTATCAACCAGCTTTCTTTTTAATCTATTTTTATAGCTAGATTATACATCTAGCAAACTTTTAATCGATTGAGAGTAACAAAACTCTAGTTCTTCTTTTAGTTCACTTAATTCTGTTAGTTCATCTTCATTTTGGGCCTTATAGTTCTGCAACTCTTTTATTTTATCTATATAGAAATACAACCATTTCTCTATAAGTTCTAAATATTCCTCTTTACTTTTTATATAATCATTATCTAGATATGAATTCGTTAGAAAATAATAACAGTCTATTGCTCCCCAAAGCTGAATTACAAAATTGTGGGTATTCTGCTTTGCATGTATTCTAAAATTGCTAAGTGGCTCTGAAATATATACTGCATTACCTTTAAGTAAAAGTTTAAACCATATAGCCATATCAACATAACTTCTTATTTGTGTACCTTTATAATCAAAAATTTCATCCTCAATATCAGATTTTCTAAACAATGCAGTAGTTGGTTCTCCTACTACATTGGCCATAGTATGCAACATAAATGACCCTAAACTTTCTCCACTTATCTTTGTAGTTTTAGACAAAAATTTCTTTGGAATATATACCAGTTCATCATCTTTATTTATCCTATTTCTATAAGAAGTAACTAAAGTTACATCTGGATTTTCTATAAAATATTTCATCATAATTTCGATTTTTTTCGGATAAAAAACATCATCATGGAATAAATAATTAATGTACTCTCCATTACTTAAACTAAAAGCCTTTTCTCCATTTGGAATTCCTCTTCGCCCTAATGGTCCACCGTTGTTATAATATTTAATATTTTTATATATTCCAAGATATCCTTTTACTAAATTTTCAACTTCATCATTACTGCTATCATCACAAATAATTATTTCAATATTCTCATAAGTTTGATTTAATGCACTCATTAAGGTTTTCTCTAAAAATTCTGTCTGATTGTACGTAGGAATCAAAATACTTACTAGAGGCAACTTTTTTTTCATAAATCCTCCTCTTAAATCATTGTTACTTTAATAAATTCAAATACCATATTACAAATGCTTACAAATTATTATATGAAATAGATTTATTTTAGTTCTTATAAACATAGAATTGTAAATATCATAATTTTTTTATATTAATTATGAACCTATCTGAATTATCCGCAATATTATATATTAGAACCACTATTAATCAAAAATTTTATAAGAAGGTGAATATTTTGAATGAAAAAGATTTATTAAACAATCCATGTTCTGCAGAAACAGATGGATTTGTTATTGATGATATAGTTTCAGTATATCCAGATTCAAATAATTTCGGTGACCTCGATTGTCCTCCTTGCACTTTTACTCCTTGTGATTGTTGCTATAGTGACGTTTCTCCAACTACAATAACTCAAGATGCTTGTGAAATTTGGAAAAAAGAAACCGTAAAAGCAAACTTAACCTGTCAAGGAAGAATTCTTACAATAAAAGTTGTTTTAAAACGTGTTTGTCCTAATAAAAAGATTGCTATAGGAGTACTACTTTATAAAGGACCTCATATTAAAGGTTTCAAAGCAAAAGAAATAGTTACTCCACCTCTACCTCCATATTCTAAATGCAAAAAATGTATTGACGTTGTAACTTGTGAATTCTGCTTTGTAATACCTGGCTCAATATGCCATCCACTTACTCTAAGACCAAAAATCATCGCTCATTATACTGATATTAATAGACCTATATATAAGCCTGAATGTAAACCTGAAAATTAGACAAGCTATTAAAAAAGGCCAACTTCTCAGTTGGTCTTTTTTAGTTTCACTATTTAGCGCCGTATATATTTAACTATACAGGCAAATACTCATACCTATTTTTTTGTTTATGATTTATTCTGATCCATTTATTTACATTGCTTGATATTATTAAAATTTAAAAGTATAATTATAAAGTATATATGTAAAGGTTTAAATACATCCTAGGGGGTAAATATAATGAAAAAACTACTTAAAATCATTTTAACTATTGTTTTAATACCAGTAATCTTATTTGGTGCTTATCTTTTAGTACTTACTGTATTGGATTATAATCCAGAGGAAACCATTGCTTTAGAGGTAGATAATAACACCTCTATAAGTATGAATAGTGAGGAAAGTTTTTCTATAACAACTTTTAATATTGGATATTGTGGTTTAGACGAGCAACAAGATTTTTTCTTAGATGGTGGGACAGGCTCTAAAAGTAGTAGTAAAGAAAAGACAAATGATAATCTAAATAAAATAACAAGTTTTATTAAAAATCAAGACTCAGATTTTGTATTTATTCAAGAAGTAGACAAAAATTCTACAAGAACATATTATATAGATGAGTATGATTATCTAAAAAATACATTATCAAATTATAGTAGTACTTTTGCTAACAACTATAAAGTTCTGTGGAATATAATGCCTTTAACTAATCAAATGGGCTATATAGATGGTGGACTTCAAACCTTATCAAAATATACTATCGATGATACCAATAGATATCAATATCCTGGTGATGAAAGCTGGCCAAAACAACTTCTAATGCTTGATAGATGTTTTATTGAAACAAGGATAAACTTAGATAATGGGAAAGATTTAGTTTTGTTGAATTCACACCTATCAGCTTATGATAAAGGTGGAACAATAAGAAAACAACAACTTACGTATTTAAAAGAATATTTACAAAAGGAATATGAAAACGGTAATTATGTTATTTGTGGTGGTGATTGGAATCATCAATTACCTGGTACAGACTCAACCTTATTTGAAACTACACAAGAATGGCCTGAATGGCTTCAAGAACTTCCAGAAGATTTCACACCGGAAGGATTTAAATGGGCTGTAGACAAAGAAGTAGCATCTAATAGAGGTGTTGATATGCCCTATGAAATTGGAGAAAACTTTTTATGTGTAATTGATGGATTCTTAGTTTCTCCTAATGTAGAAATTCAAGAAGTCAAAGGTTTTGATCTTCAATTTGAAAATACAGACCACAATCCAGTAGAAGCTGTATTTAAATTAAAATAAAACAAGTATTATTATAAAAATCCCCATTAGAATCAAACTGATGGG
>DAOUPR010000091.1 GCA_030626065.1 Clostridium sp.
AGTATTGTTTTATTAATAGTGTGAAATGTGAAGAGTGGAGTGTGAAATGATGGATGATTTCCTCATTCTTCGGAAATCTTTTAATTAAATAGTCGATTTTGCATAGCAAAATCATCCTTAGCTGCACACTCCACATTTCACTCTTCACACTATCATTAAAGTAAAACTTTATCTCAAAATAATAATTTAAATATCAACAACTTTTTAAAACAGAGCCTATTATATAAATAATAATATAAATAAGGACAACATTCTAAAATATAGCTAGATATAAATATGAAGAGATTAGGGGGAAATATGGCGAATTTAAAGGTAAATATATGTAATATAGATTTGAAAAATCCAGTGATGACGGCTGCAGGTCCTGGAGCAAAAGATGGGGATACCTGTATTAAAGCACTAGAAGGAGGAGCTGGATTAATAGTAACAAAAACTATTTCAACAAAGCCGGCACAGGTTCCAAGACCTTGTATGGGACAGACTAATGGTGGGTTTTTAAATACAGAACTTTGGTCAGAGCTAGACATAAAGCAATGGCTAGATAAAGAATATAAAAAGATAAAAGAAAAAGATGTTCCAATGATTATAGGTATGGGATATACAAA
This sequence comes from Clostridium sp., assembly GCA_030626065.1. Taxonomy (GTDB): domain Bacteria; phylum Bacillota; class Clostridia; order Clostridiales; family Clostridiaceae; genus Clostridium_AF. Next base: position 606 of record DAOUPR010000091.1, read on the forward strand.
AGAACAAATAGAAAAAATAGCACCACTAGTGAAACCATATGCAGATGCCGTTGAATTATCTACTCATTATGTAGGAAAAGATGTAGGTCCAATAGTGGATGCACTAAAGGCCGCAAAAAAAGTTTTAGATGTTCCTGTATTAATGAAGATGAGTCCTCATACAGATATAAAACTCATAGCTAAAGCCGTAGAAGAAGCTGGAGCAGATGGCCTTGTTATGATAAATTCTTATGGACCTTGTATGTCCATAGATGTAGAAACAGGAATGCCTATTATGGGAAGTGAAACAGGCTATGGATGGTTATCTGGAGCGGCTATTAGACCTTTAGCTGTTAGATGTATTTATGAAGTATATGAAGAAGTAAATATACCTATCATAGGTGTTGGTGGAGTAACCTCAGGACGAGATGCAGCTGAACTTATAATGGCTGGAGCATCAGCTGTTCAAGTTTGTACAGAAGCTATTTTGAAAGGACCAGCTATTTATGGGAAAATAGCGAAAGAGTTAAATGAATTTATGGACAGTCATGGATATAAATCTATTGAAGAAATGAAAGGTATAGCACATAAAAAATTCCAGTATAGAACGCTAAGAACAAAAGCTATTCCAGCAAAAGTAGATAATTCAAAATGCGTAAAATGTGGAATCTGTATGACAAGTTGTGTTTATGATGCAATAAAAATAAAAGATAAACTTATTATAGATGAAGATAAATGTTTTGGATGCGGCCTTTGTGTTACGAGATGTCCTAAAAAAGCACTGTCTATTAAATATTAATACCAAAAAAGGGTGACTTCAATGAAGAATATATTTTTAACAGGAGAAGTTGGAATAGGAAAATCTACTATATTAGCAAAAATAATAGATAAGCTAGAAAAAACTATAGGGGGGTATAAAACTTTCCCTGTACATAATGAGGGTAAAATAATCGATTATGATTTGGTTTCTTTATATGATGGAAGTTATGGAAATTTTATAGGAACTATATTTAAAATGAAAAAAGATTATAAAAAAGCTTCTTATGTTTTTGACAATGTAGGTGTAGATATTCTGGATAAAAGCTTTAAATATAGAGATATAATCGTCTTAGATGAAATTGGAATAATTGAGTCTAGAGCTTTTAAATTTCAAAATAAAATAAATACAATACTAGATTCTCCTAAATTGACTTTAGGAATATTAAAAAAAGTAGATAGCCTATTTCTTGATTCTATAAGAGGTAGAGATGATGTAACGATTTTTGATGTAAACCTTGAAAATAGAGATTATCTTGAAGAAGAAATATTAAAACTTTTAATAGAATGGGATGTAGCTTTAAAAATAAAGCATTCATTAAGATGGAATGAAAATAGTATAAATTGGTATCAGCAAACATTAAGTCATCCTGATAATGAATATCCAAGTAAAATAATAAAGGAAATAGAGAAAAAAAGAGAGCTTGTTGGTGAGGAAATTTTAGATGTTGGTTCTGGAATAGGTGTGTTTACATTTCCACTTGCAGAAAAAAACAATCTTACAGCAGTAGATTCATCATTTTTAGCTTGTGAGTATATAGGGGGAAAAACTAGAGAGAAAAGCATAAAGAATATAAAATTCATAACAGGTTATTGGCAAGATATATATTACGAAGATAAAAAAGATATTGCAATATGTGCATATTGTCCAGACGCAGTCATTGAAGATAATAATTTAGAAAAATTATATAACTTAGTATTAAAAAGAATATATATTATAGCCTTTGAAGGTGAGGTCCATAGAAATTTTAAAGTGGGGGAGCTTTGTAGACGATTAAATAGACCAGAAAGACGATTTAAATGTACAGATAATGATATAGAAGAAGAATTAATAAAATTAAATTATGAATATGAAAAAAAGAAAATAGATTATGAATTTAGTCAGTATTTTTCTAAATACGAAGATGCTCTATTGTTCTTTTATCATCATTTTTCTATTAAAAATAATAGAGAAAAGGAAGTTTTAGATGAATTTTTAAAAGAAAATCTAGAAGAGAAAGATAATCAAATAAAATTTAAAAATATAAGATCAAGTATTATGTTTACTGTAAATAAAGAACTAAGTGGGGAAATGAATGGTGAAATTTAATTTATACATGCACAAATTATAGGTGTACTAAGGAAGGTTGAAAAGATGGATGAGATGCTAAAAGAGTTTATAAAAAACAAAGAAAGTTTTGTTTTGGCTACAATTTTAGAAAAATCAGGATCAGGTCCTAGAGAAAAAGGAAGTTCTATGATAATAAGAAAAGACTTTTCTATAGTTGGAACCATAGGTGGGGGTGCTTTTGAATATTATACTATAAAAGAAGCAGAAGATGTATTTAAATCTAAAAACAATAGAATAAAGTATTATAACTTAGAAAATGATGAAGCGTCTATTTTAGGAATGGCTTGCGGAGGCAGTATTTTTGTGCTTATTGAATATATAGATTTAGAAGAAGAGGATAAATATGAATTTTATTGTGCCCTTAATAAATTAATAAAAGAGAGAGATAACTTTGTATTGATATCACAATTAAGAGAAGAAGATAACTCTCATAAATGGTTGTGTACAAATGAAGCTATTCAAGGAGAAGAAAATAAAGAAATTGATGTTATATATAAAGATATAAAGAAAAAATGTATAGATAATATAGAATTTAAAGTAGAAGGTAAATATTTAATTCAGCCTATTTTAGCAAAAGAAACTATTTATATATTTGGAGCAGGACATATTTCTCATAAACTTGCGAAAATAACTAAATTTGCGAATTTTAACACAGTAATTTTAGATGATAGAGAAGAATTTGCAAACAAAGAAAGGTTTAATGAGGTAGATGAAATAATTATTTTAGATGATTACAAAAAAGTATTTGAAAAGATAAATATTGATAGGCAAAGTTACATAGTTATAGTTACAAGAGGACATCTAAATGATAAGACAGTTTTATGTGAAGCTATAAAAACTAAAGCCAAATATATAGGAATGATCGGAAGCAAAATAAAAATAAAAAAAACATTCGATGATTTATTAAATGAAGGAGTCACAAAAGAAGATTTGCAAAGAGTATATTCTCCCATTGGAATCTCTATAGAAGCAGAAACACCTGAAGAAATAGCAATAAGTATAGCGGCAGAGCTTATAAAAGTAAGGAGAAATAAAATTGGATAATAGAGATGAGTATACAGCAATAATATTGGCAGCTGGTTATTCTAGAAGAATGAAAAGGTTTAAACCACTACTTCCCTTAGGAGATAGTATAGTTATAGAAAAGACTATAACTAGTTTTAAAAAAGCGGGAGTAGAAAATATATTAGTTGTATTAGGATATAAAGCATATCTATTAGAACGTTATTTAAAAAAGTTAAAGGTAAAGTATATTATAAATGAAGATTATTACAAAGGGATGTTTTCATCTATTAAAGTTGGGGTTGAAAATTTAAGTAAAGAAACACAAGGGTTTTTTATAATTCCAGTAGATATTCCCTTAGTCAAAAAATATACCATTGAAAAGATGCAATCTACTTATGAAGATACTAAAGCTAGTGTGGTTTGCCCAAGTTTTAAAGGAAAAACAGGACATCCAGTTCTTATTTCCGCAACTAAAAAAGATTTTATATTATCTTATGAAAATCCAGAAAGAGGGCTATCTACAGTTCTTAATAATTTTAAAAAAGACACTATAAAAGTAGAAGTATGCGATAGAGGGATTCTTTATGATTTAGATAATCTAGAAGAGTATGAAAAAGTTAAAAAATATTATGATTCTATGGATATACCAGATGAAGAAGAAATTGAAGCCATATTTTATTTAGAAAAAACTGATGAAAGAGTAATAAATCATGGTAAAAAAGTTGCTTCTGTAGCCTGTGATATAGGGGAAAAACTAAAGTTAAAAGGATATAATTTGGATTTGAATATTATAAGAGCTGCCTCATTACTTCACGATATAGGCAAGGGAGAAAAGAATCATGCAAAATTAGGAGGTAAAATAGTAACAAAATATGGATATGAAAAACTTGGCAATATAATTGGAAGTCATATGGATATTAATTTAAATATTGAATTAGAAAAAGACTTAGATAAATATATAAATGAAAAAAATATAGTTTATTTAGCAGATAAATTAGTTAAAGAAGAGAAAATAATAAAATTAGAAGATCGGTTTTATGAATCAATTAAAAGATATTCAGATAATAAAGAAATTATAAATAATGTATTAATAAAGTATAGTAATGCAAAGATATTAGAAAGAAAAATAGAAGAAGAATTAAATGAAAAGCTGGTGAAATATGAGCATTTTAATTAAAAATGGGACAATAGTAAACTCTTCTGAGACTTTTCTTGGTGATGTATATATTGAAGGGGAAAAAATTAAAGAAATAGGAGTGAATTTAGATAAAGATTGTGATGAAGTAATAGATGCTAGGGGGAAGTATGTCATTCCTGGGGGCATTGATGTTCATACACATTTTAATCTAGATGTTTGCATAGCTAGGGCTAAGGATGATTTTTATACAGGGACTATAGCGGCTGCTTGTGGGGGTACAACTACAATAGTTGACCATATGGGATTTGGGCCAAAGGGATGTAATCTGCATCATCAGGTAAAAAAATATCATGAATATGCTGATAATAATGCAGTTATAGATTATAGTTTTCATGGTGTTATTCAAAGAGTTGATGAGTATATATTAGAAGAAATAAAAACTGTAATAGAAGAAGAAGGAATAACTTCTTTTAAGATATATTTAACCTATGACTATAAAATGTCAGATAAAGAGGCGTTATTAGTTTTAGAAAAAATAAGGGAATTAGGTGGCATACTTTGTGTTCATTGCGAAAATAATGATTGCATAAATGTCTTAAGAGAAAGATTTTCAAAAGAGAATTTAACAGCACCAATATACCATGCATATAGTAGACCTTCTGAATGTGAAGCAGAAGCTATAAGTAGGATGATAAATATAGCTAAAATAGCAGGAGATGCACCATTATATGTAGTTCATTTATCTACAGAATTAGGATTACAATATATAAAAATGGCCAAGGAGAGAGGACAAAATATATATGCTGAAACATGTCCTCAATATTTATTATTAACTGAAGATAAATATAAGTTGGAAAAAAATCAAGGTTTAAAATATATTATGAGCCCACCTCTTAGGAAAGAAAAGGATAATGAAGCTCTATGGGAAGGGCTAAAAAATGGAATTATAAATACGGTTGCAACAGACCATTGTCCCTTTGATTTTAATGGAGAGAAGCAGTTAGGAAAAGATGATTTTACTAAATGTCCAAATGGACTACCGGGTGTAGAGACAAGAGTTCCTCTTCTTTTTTCTGAGGGAGTTATGAAAAATAGGATAAGTATTAATAGATTTGTAGATGTAATTAGTACAACGCCAGCTAAAATATTTGGTCTTTATCCTAATAAAGGAATATTACAAAAGGGGGCCGATGCTGATTTAGTTATAATAGATCCTCAAAAGGAAATTATATTGTCAAAAGAGAATCTTCATGAGAATGTAGATTATACAGCTTACGAAGATACTAAATTAAAGGGATATCCGGTTATTACTATATCAAGAGGCAAAATAATTGTTAAGGATAATAAATTTGTTGGGGAAAAAGGGTACGGAAAATTTATAAAAAGACATACAGAGTATAAGCCATAAAGATTTGTTTATATTACCGCAAAATATATAGGAGTTAGTAAATTTAAATATATATAAATAATGCATAAAGTTACCATGAATTGGTATAATTTATGCTATTATATAATTTATATATAAAAATGGCTTTGTTTTAAAACATGGTCAGAAAATAAATAGGAGGTATGTATTTTGGCGAACAAAATTGAAAAGGAAAGTGGTTTTTTAGAAAGGAGATTTAAGCTTACTGAAAATGGAACTAATGTAAAAACAGAAGTTATTGCAGGCTTAACTACATTTTTGACAATGGCTTATATTATTGCCGTTAACCCAAACTTTCTTTCTTCAACTGGTATGGACAAGGGTGCTTTGGTAACAGCTACTTGTCTTGCAGCTGGCCTTACAACTATTATGATGGGTCTATATGCAAACTTACCATTGGCTTTGGCATCTGGTATGGGATTAAATGCTTTCTTTGCTTTTGTGGTATGCGGTGTTATGGGAATATCATGGCAAGTAGCTTTAACAGCAGTATTTGTGGAAGGTATTATTTTTATTATTCTATCGATAACAGGAATTAGAGAACTCGTTGTAAATTCAATACCTGATTCTCTTAAGATTGCAGTTAGTTCTGGTATTGGATTGTTTATTGCTTTTATTGGTTTAGAGGGCGCAAAAATAGTAGTTGATGACCCAGCAACTCTTGTAGTTATGGGAAGTATGACAGATCCAAGGGCTGTTATAGCTATTATTGGAGTAGTAATAATTGGTGTTTTACTTCATAAAAAAGTAAAAGGAGCAGTTCTTTGGGGCATATTAGCTTGTACTTTTATAGCTTGGATATTTGCGTTAATAGTAGGAGCTGATAAAGCAGCAGAATTATACGAAATATATCTTCCTAATAAGGTAACAGGTTTATATAGTATAAAACCAATTGCTTTTAAACTTGATTTTTCTGTCTTTTCAAATGGACAAAGCTTATTAACTTTTGCAACTATTGTAATAACTTTCTTGTTTGTAGATTTCTTTGATACAGTAGGAACTTTGGTTGGAGTTGCTTCAAAAGCCAATTTGTTTGATAAAGAAGGTAAAGTTTTGAGAGCTAAACAAGCATTATTAACAGATGCTATTGGTACAACTTTTGGTTCATTAGTAGGTGTATCTACAGTAACAACATATGTTGAGAGCTCAGCAGGAGTATCAGAAGGTGGAAAAACTGGTTTGACAGCTGTAACAACAGGGTTATTATTTATTTTAGCTATATTCTTTGCTCCAATATTTATGGCTATTCCATCTTGTGCAACAGCACCAGCACTTATTATAGTAGGACTTCTAATGATGCAAAATATTACAAAAATAGATTTCCATAACTTAACAGAAGGTATACCAGCATTTTTGACAATACTATTAATGCCATTAACTTATAGCATAGCTACAGGTCTTATATTTGGTGTTATTTCTTATGTATTATTTAATTTGTTTGGTGGGAAACGTAAGAACATATCTATTACAATGTACGTATTAGCGGGGCTGTTTATATTGAAACTAATATTCTTGTAATATAGTGCATAGTTCACAGTGTGCAATTTATAATAATATTAATTTAATATATTAATTTAGAATTTTTTAATAGTGTAAAATTTGGAATGTGAAGTGTGAAGTTAAGGAAGATTTTACTATGCAATATCCATCATTTCACACATCACTCTTCACATTTCATACTGAATAGAAAGAACTTTATAATATAGAGCTAAAATTTAAGGGTAGGAGAGTTTATGAAAGATTATTTAGAACTTACAAATGAAAAAGAAAAAGTGGATTTGGTTTTGAAAAATGGGAATGTAGTAAATGTATTTGATGGAAGTATATATAACGAGGATGTAGCTATAGTAAATGACACTATAGTTGGTATTGGTGAATATAGAGGAGAAAGAGAGATTGATTGTACTGGATTATATATTTCACCAGCTTTTATAGAATCACATGTTCATATAGAATCTTCTAAAGTTATTCCAGAAGTTTTTTCTCAAATATTGCTAAGAAAAGGGGTAACAACTTGTATAGCAGATCCTCATGAAATAGCTAATGTTTTAGGAGAAGAAGGCTTAGAGTTTATGATAGAAAATTCTAAGAACAGCGAAATAGATATTTACTTTATGTTACCTTCTTGTGTACCTGCTGTAGAAACAGAAGATAATGGTGCTATATTAGAAGCTAAAGACCTTGAAAAATTCAAAAAGTATAGTTCTGTTTTAGGTCTTGGGGAAGTTATGAATGTACCAGCCGTTATAAAATCGAAAGAGGATATGAAAGCTAAATTAGAAGCTTTTAAAGAGTATCCAATAGATGGTCACTGCCCAGATATAAATATAAAGGACCTAAATAAATATATATTAAGCGGAATAAAAACAGATCATGAATGTACAAAACCAGAAGAAGCTTTAGAAAAGATTAAAAGAGGTATGTATGTAATGCTGAGAGAAGGATCTGCAGCTAGGAATTTAGAAAAATTACTTCCAGCTATAAAGGACAACAACTTTCATAGATTCTTGTTTTGTACTGATGATAAGGATATAAATGATTTAGTAAAGGAAGGTTCTGTAGATTATAATGTAAGGCTTTCTATAAAGCTTGGATTAGATCCCGTAAAAGCTATTACTATAGCCTCTTTCAATGCTGCTAATTGTTATAAGCTTAAAAATAAAGGAGCTATAGCTCCCGGATATATGGCTGATATTATAATATTCGATAGTTTAAATGAAATGAATATTAAAAAAGTAATAAGAAAAGGGAAAGAAATTGAAAACAGGCCTTATATTGCTCCAGAATTAAATATAAAATCTTCTATGAATATAGACAAAATAAAAGAAGATGTATTTAAGATAGAGGAGAGAGGCAATAGGGTAAATGTAATAAAATTAATAAAACATTCTATTATTACAGAAAAAGTTGAAAGAGAACTAGAAAAAGAACAAGTAAGTAATTTATATAAAATAGGGGTCTTTGAAAGACATAAAAGAACAGGTAAGTATTCTATAGGATTTATTGAAGGACTTGAAATTGGAGACTGCACAATAGCACAGACAATAGCTCATGATTCTCATAACATAATAGTTGTAGGCAAAAGCGATAAAGATATGGCCATGGCAGTAAATAGAGCAATAGAAATAAAAGGTGGCATAGTAGTAGTATCTAAAGCAAAGGTTATTGAAGAATTGAGTTTACCTATTGCAGGATTAATGACTAATGAAAATCCAAGTTCCTTGATAAATAAAATAGATAATATGAACAATTATATAAACAGAGAAAATGAAGAAAAATCAGATGTATTTTTGACTTTAGGTTTTATGGCGCTATCAGTTATTCCAGAATTAAAAATAACAGCAAGAGGTTTGTATGATTTTGGTGGGGGATGTTTTATAGACCTTTTTAGTAAATAAGTAGTGTGAAGTGTGAAATAAGGGAAGATTTTCTTCTCATTGGTCAGAAAATCTTTAATTAAATAGTCGATTTTGCGTAGCAAAATCATCCTTAATTTCACATTTCACACTAATATTAAAGTTAATAGTGATTATCAAAATGAGAATAAATTATCGATATGATAATTAAAATATATTTATTAATAATATGATACAAAAGGGGTGAATTTGTTGAAAATAAAAGAATATTTTGTTGCTGAAAATATTGAAAAGGCTTATGAAACTTTACAAGAAAAAGATAGTTTGATAGTAGGTGGGGGGGCTTTTCTTCATTTAGGAGATAGAAAAGTTGAGAAGGCAATAGATTTATCAAATTTAGGATTAGATTACATAAAAGATGAAGATGACTTTATAGAAATTGGAGCAAGTACTACACTGAGAAAAATAGAAATGAGTGATATTTTAAAAAAGAATTTTGATGGAATGATCTCTGAAACAGCTTCTAAAATAATGGGCGTGCAAATAAGGAACATAGCCACTATAG
>DAOUPR010000062.1 GCA_030626065.1 Clostridium sp.
AGTGATGTACAATCTGCAGTAAGTCCTGTATGAATTCTTGCAGATACTCTTGGAGCTAAATCTCTACCTATAGCTGTTGCTCCTATTAAGAATATCTCTGGCTTCTTTTCTTCTATTATTTGAGTTAATACTTTTGCATAAGGTTCTGTAGTATATATTTTTAAGTTTTCATCATCTACAAATAAAACATTATCCGCACCATACGCAACTAAAGTTGCCGCTTTTTCTTTAATATTAAATCCAGGAAAAACAGCTGTAACCTTTTGATTTAATTTCTCTGCTATTTCTCTTGCTTTACCTAGTATTTCAAGTGAAACTTTTTGGATAATTCCATCTCTTTGCTCAACAAAGACAAAAACTCCATTATAATCTGATATATTCATAGTATTCCCCTCCTTCTAATTTTTGTCCTATATTATGAATTTTTCTTTTAATTTATCTACTATTACTCTGGCTGCTTCTTTTTCATCTAAATCTTCGTATAGTTTTCCGGCAACTTTAGCTCCTTTAGTAAAGGATTTTTTAACCTTTGTAGGTGAACCCTTAAGTCCTATATTATTCCTATCAACTTCAAGGTCATCAACTGTCCAAGTTGTAATTTCTTTTTCTCTATATGCATCAAGAATACCAGCAACTGACATATATCTTGGTTTATTCATTTCACTCAAGGTAGTTATTAAACAAGGCATTTTAACCTTAAGTTTATGATAACCATCTTCAAATATTCTTTTTATAATCAAGCTATTTTCTTCAACTTTAAGCTCTTCAACATAACTAACTTGCGGAATATTTAAATGCTCTGCAACTTGTGGTCCAACTTGCGCTGTATCTCCATCTATTGCCTGTCTTCCTGCAATAATTAAATCATAATCTAATTTCTTTAAAGCTGCTGCTAAAGTTGTTGATGTAGCCCAAGTATCAGCTCCTGCAAAAGCTCTATCTGTTACTAGTATAGCTTCATCAGCCCCCATAGCTAATGCCTCTATCAAAGCCTTTTTTGCTTGAGGTGGTCCCATAGAAACAACTGTTACCTTTGCTCCTAATTGATCCTTTAATGTTAATGCCGCTTCAAGCCCACTTTTATCATCTGGATTAATAATACTTGGAACTCCATCTCTTATAAGTGTTCCTGTTTTTGGATCTAGTTTAACTTCTGTAGTATCTGGCACCTGTTTTATACAAACTACTATATTCATAAATACGCCTCCTTATCTAAGCATTCCTGCTGAAATAACCATTTTTTGAACCTCAGATGTTCCTTCGTAAATTTCAGTTATTTTTGCATCTCTCATCATTCTTTCTACATGATATTCCTTCATATATCCATACCCCCCATGTAGCTGAACTGCTTTTGTTGTAACTTCCATTGCTGTTTCTGAAGCAAAAAGTTTTGCCATGGCTGCTTCTGAACTATATGGTAATTTATTATCTTTACAATTTGCCGCTTTATAAACAAGTAGTCTTGAAGCTTCTGTCTTTGTTTGCATATCTGCAAGCTGAAATTGTGTATTTTGAAATTTTGCTATTGCTCTTCCAAATTGTTTTCTTTCTTTTACGTACTTAAGTGTTTCATCAATAGCACCTTGTGCAATTCCTAAAGCTTGAGCTCCAATTCCAATTCTTCCACCATCTAAAGTTTTCATAGCAATTTTAAATCCTTTTCCAACTTTGCCTAATAAATTTTCTTTTGGAACCTTACAATTTTCAAATATCAATTCAGAAGTTGCAGAACCTTTAATGCCCATTTTCGCTTCTTTTTTACCAACAGAAAAACCTTCAAAATCTTTTTCAACAATAAATGCAGAAATACCTCTAGTACCCATAGATTTATCAGTCATTGCCATAATTATATAAATATCAGCATAACCTGAATTTGTTATAAATATCTTAGATCCATTTAATATATAATAATCTCCATCTAACACTGCTTTTGTTTGTTGCCCTGAAGCATCAGTTCCTGCATTTGGCTCTGTAAGTCCAAAAGCTCCTAGTTTTTCTCCTTTAGCTAAAGGAACTAAATATTTTTGCTTTTGCTCCTCTGTACCAAATTCATATATAGGACTTGCACACAAAGATGTATGTGCTGAAAGAATAACTCCTGTAGTAGCGCATACTTTTGATAATTCTTCAACTGCCATAGTATAAGCTAAAACATCCCCACCTTGACCACCATACTCTTTTGGAAATGGAATCCCCATAATACCGCATTTAGCCATTTTCTTAACAGTTTCAATAGGAAACATTTCTTTTTCATCAACCTCTTCTGCTAAAGGTTCTACTTCATTTACTGCAAATTCTCTAAACATACTTCTTAGCATTTCATGTTCTTTACTTATTTGAAAGTCCACAAATATACCTCCTTTTATCTGTATTTTTATTTGAATATATTTTTAAAAGTTGTTAATTTAAAAAATAATTAGCAATTTGCAATGTTCAATTTGCAATTAATGTTGATTTTCTTCCCTTTGGTCAGAAAATTTTTAATTATTTAATTGATTAAAAGATTTTGCGTAGCAAAATCATCCTTAATTGCTAATTGCTAATTGCTATTTTATTTCAAAAACTCATTTGTTAATTTTCTAACATTAACGCGCATTATTTTGAATATGCCAAATTCACTTACTATCTAGGTGGCATTACAGTTGCTACACCTTTTAATACTATATCTCCTTTTTGATTTGTACATATTGTAGTTAATTTCATTCTGTTTTTTTCTTCTATTATTTCACTTACTTCAACTTCTGCTTTTATAGTATCTCCAAAATGAACTGGAGCTGTAAATTTTAATTCTTGTCCAAGATATATTGTTCCAGGACCAGGCAATTGAACCCCTAAAACTGCTGAAACCAAACCTGCAGTAAGCATTCCATGTGCTATTCTGCCTTTAAACATAGTATCTTTTGAAACTTCTTCATTAATGTGTGCTGGATTTATATCCCCAGTAATACCTGCATAAAGATAAACATCAGTTTCAGTTATCGTCTTTTGAAATGATGCTTTATCACCAATTTTTAATTCTTTAATTGTTTTACCTTTCATCTTACTAATCCTCCTCTTTTATAATAGACTCTGTTTTAAAATATTGTTGATATTTATGCTATTAGTTATAGAATAAAGTTTTTATTTTAATAATAGTGTGAATAGTAAAATGTTAATTGTGAAATTCTAAAAAACACTTAAGTCCAGCGCCATAAAAGGTCGCCGGCTTGTATTCTTTTAATTCAAACCACAATATTAGTTCAATGTACAACCTTAATTCAATGCACAATGCACAATGCACAATTAAGGATGATTTCCTCATTCTTCGCAACTCTTTAATAAATTATAGATTTTGCAGAGTAAAATCAACCTTCAACTGTGCACTGTGCACTGTGACCTGTGAACTATTATTTCTCTCTTTCCACAACTACGGCTGTTCCTTGGCCTCCACCTATACAAAGTGTTGCAAGTCCATACTTAGAATCTCTTTTTTTCATTTCATGAAGTAGTGTAACTAATATTCTAGCTCCACTTGCTCCAATAGGATGTCCTAGTGCAATTGCTCCACCATTAACATTTACCTTCTCCATATCAAACTCCATATCTTTTGCTACTGCCAAAGATTGAGCTGCAAATGCTTCATTTGCTTCTATTAAATCTAAATCCTTCACTGTAAGCTTTGCTTTTTCTAAAGCTTTTCTTGAAGATGGTACTGGTCCATATCCCATTATTGCCGGATCTACACCTGCTGAAGCATAAGATTTAATTGTAGCTAAAATTTCTAATCCAAGTTCTTCTGCTTTATCTTTAGCCATTAATATAAACATAGCTGCTCCATCATTTATACCTGATGCATTTCCTGCAGTAACTGTTCCGTCTTTTTTGAATGCAGGCCTTAATTTAGCTAACTTTTCTAAAGTAGTACCAAACTTAGGGAACTCATCTTCATCTACCCTAATTGGTTCTTTCTTTCTTTGAGGCACATCTACTGGAACTATTTCATCCTTAAATTTACCACCTTTTATAGCCATTTCAGCTTTCACTTGACTATTTAAAGAAAATTCATCTTGCTCTTCTCTAGTAATATTCCACTTTTCTGCTATATTTTCTGCAGTAATACCCATATGATAATTATTAAAAGCATCCCATAATCCATCGTTAATCATAGAATCTAAAATCTCACCATTACCCATTTTCATACCACTTCTAGCCTGCTTTAATAGGTACGGTGCATTACTCATACTTTCAGTTCCACCTGCCAATACTACATCAGCATCCCCAAGCATTATAAATTGAGCTGCCATACTTACTGTTCTTAGTCCAGAGCCACATAACTTATTAATTGTCATAGCTGGAACTGTTTCTTTTAACCCAGATTTTATTACTATTTGCCTTGCTACATTTTGTCCTTGCCCTGCTTGAAGTACATTTCCTATAATTGCTTCATCAATTATATCAGAGCTTATTCCTGCTTTTTCTATCGCAGCTTTTGCTGCTATAACTCCAAGGTCTACTGAACTCATAGATTTAAGTTTTCCATTGAAGGATCCAATAGGGGTCCTTACAGCACTTACTATAGCTACTTCTCTTAAATTTTTCATTATATAACAACACCACCATCAACACTAAGTACGGTTCCTGTAATAAAGCTTGCTTCATCTGATGCTAAAAATGCATATGCATTTGCAATATCTTCAGGCATACCTAATCTTTTAAAAGGTGATTTTCCTTTCATTGAATCCAATACTTTCTCTGGCATTTTTTCAACCATTGGAGTTAATATAAACCCTGGTGCTACTGCATTTACTCTAATTCCTTTTCTTCCAAGTTCTTTTGCCCAAGATTTTGTCATACCTATAACGCCCCATTTAGTTGCCGCATAATTTGTTTGTCCAAAATTACCGTATAAACCTACAACAGATGAAGCATTTAATATTACTCCACTTCCTTGCTCAGCCATAGCTTTAGCTGCAGCCTGACTACAATTAAATACACCTTTAAGATTTACAGCTATTACTTTATCCCAATCTTCTTCTTTCATTTTTACCAATTGAGCATCTGCTGTGATTCCTGCATTATTAACTAATATATCTATTTTTCCAAATTTATCTTTTACATCTTCAACCATTTTTTCTACAGCTTCTCTATCAGTAACATTTACAACTAAACCTAAGGCCTCTCCACCAAGTGTTTTTACTTCTTCTACCATAGCATTAACATCAATTTCATTTATATCGCATACAACTACTTTAGCGCCTTCTTTTACAAATTTCCTTGCAGTTTCTGCACCAATACCTCTACCTGCTCCAGTAATAACAGCTACTTTACCTTCTAATCTCATTACAATACCTCCCATTAACTTTCCTTTATAATATTTCTTAACAAAACCTGTGTACTTTATCTTGCTAATTAGCAATTTAGGAGAGAATCATCCACAATTGCAAATTGCAAATTATCTTCAAAAAGTTTTTATATGCAAATGCACTTTACCAAATAAAATATTTCTCAGCTTCTTTTCTTAATTCTTCTCTAAATTCAGGATGAGCAATATTTATTAAGTTTTCGACTCTTTCTCTAATAGCTCTTCCTCTCATTTCAGCTACACCATATTCTGTTACAACATAATCTACGTCATTTCTAGAAAGGGATACCCCTGCACCAAGACTTAAAGCTGGTACTATAGTAGAAATAGTTCCTTTTTTTGCTGTAGAATATAAGGCTATAATTGATTTCCCACCTTCTGAATTTTGAGCACCAATAGCTGTATCAGATTGTCCACCTGTTCCACTATATTGCTTGAATCCTAATGATTCTGATGCACATTGACCAGTCAAATCAACTTGAAGTGTAGTATTAATTGAAACCATTTTATAGTTTTGTCCTATAACATACGGATCATTTGTATAGGCTCCACTTTTCAATTCAACACCCATATTGTTATCAATAAAATCATAGAGTTTCTTAGAACCTAAAGCAAAAGTACCAACCAGCTTGTTTCTATGAAGAGTTTTTTTACTGTTATTTATTACTCCAGCTTCATAAAGATCAACCATTCCATCTGTAATCATCTCAGTATGAACACCCAAATCTTTTTTATTCATAAGTGATTTTGCAACTGCATTTGGAATTCCACCTATTCCAAGTTGAATAGTAGAACCATCTTCAATAAGGTCTGCTATATAACTACCTATTTTCAAATCCATTTCACTTGGTTCTACTATAGGTAATTCTGGAATCTCACAAGTATTTTCATAAATATAATCAACTTCACTTATATGAACTGCTGTATCCCCAAATACTCTAGGTAAATTTTCATTTATTTCTAAAATTACAATATCAGCTTCCTCAACCATTTCTCTTTCATAGGTAACTGATAAAGAAAGAGAAAAATAACCATGCTTATCCATAGGTGTTGCTGTACCAATAAATATATTTGGTTTCCTATAACAGAGTCTTTTTTTTGCCGATAAATGAAGGTGATTTGGAATATATGTTGCTGTTCCTTGTTTATGTGCCTTCCTTGTAAGAGGAGAATAAAACCATGTTTCATTAATAAAATGTCCTCTCATATCAGGGTTAGAACAAAATTCATAGTTACCCATATTCAAACAAGTTACTACAGAAACATTTTCTACTTTATCTTTAACTTTGTGCAAATTTGACAAAAATCCTATTGGTTCAGCTCCTGCAAGAGAAACAACTACTTCATCATTTGATTTAACCATTTGCAGAGAATCTTCAAGAGTTATTGTTTTTTTCTTTAACTGATCATTTAAAAACATAATATTCCTCCTTATCTAACTTCGCCCCATCTTATTGTATTAGCAGCCCAAGCGTAACCGATTCCGGCTCCAACTGAAACTACAACGCTTCCATCTTTAATCTTTCCTTGTTCAAGAGCTAGTTTCATTGATAAAATTTGATCTATCTGTCCTATATGTCCATAATCTTTTAAATATATTGAATTTTGTTCATTTACTCCTAATTCAGATAAAATATATTTATGAGCAGAATATTTGAAATGAAGTATCGCTAAATAATCAATATCTTCTTGTTTATATCCACTCTTTTCTAACGAATCTCTTACCACATATAAAAAGTTTGGAGTAGATTTTTCATTTAATCTCTTCTTCATTCCTACAACATCTAAAACATCTAAACAGTTATAAGCTTTATCTAAATTCTCTTCATTTATTGGATTTAGTGTTCCTCCATATACAACAGCTACATCTCTAGCAAAAGAACCATCTGTTAATATAGAAGTTCCTAATAACTCATTTTTACCATAATTCTTTTTAAGAATAACTGCTCCAGCTCCTGCAGAAAGATTATACATAAAACTTACACGAGAGTTTGTATAATCTATAAAATCTCCATTTCTATAACCACCACAAATGAGTACAGTATTAACGTTTTCATCTGCCATCATAGTGTCTTTAGCTATTTTCATAGCAGTTATAGTTGTACAGCATCTTTGACTAATATCATATCCATAAGCCTTGTACGCCCCGATTTTTTCTTGAATATACATAGCAGACGTTGTAAGTGGATATTCTTTCCACTCCTCTCCTATACAGATAATCATATCAATCTCCATAGGATCTACCCCTGTATTCTTTAAACAATCCAAAGCTGCTTTAACACCCATTTCTTGTGTACCATCGTTTTCACCTGGAACATATTTTTGTAAGAATCCAAGTTTCTCTTTTACAGCATCTTCCGACCAAACTCCACCAGTCATCTGACTTACTTCTTCTGCAGTAACTTTCTTATCCGGTAAATAGATCCCAAATCCAACAATACCTACATGATCTCTCATGGCTACACCTCCATATTAAATTCATATTTATAAGTTTAATCAAATTCTCATTTTATACCTCGCACTGTATATTAATAGCAAAACTTATGCCAACTATTTTTGCCTTTAAAACAAAAAAACCTAGCATTTATATGCTAGGTTAGTGTTAATAAATATAACATTGTATCAATTTGTAACAAAATTCATCTATACTAAATCAATTAATATTTATACTCAATCTCGTATTCTTCAAGCTTCCTATAAAGACTAACTCTAGGAATTCCAAGTTTTTTGGCTACTTCACTTTTATTATGATTACACTCTTTTAAAGTTTCAATAATAATATCTTTTTCTACAGAACTTAATATATCCTTTAATTTATTGTTTTTAATCTTATGCTCTTTTGCCAATGCTTTATTGATAATAGCTGATGGAATATCATGTATGCTTACATTCACATCCTCTGAATTAACACAAAGTTTCTCAAGTACATTAAAAAGTTCTCTAACATTACCCGGCCATTCATATTTTTTAAGTATATCCATTACATTCTTAGGTATATTTCTATACATACCTGTCTCTTTATAAAATTTATTTAAAAAATCTTCTGATAGTAGTTTTATGTCTTCTTTTCTTTCTCTTAACGATGGTATATTTAAATTTAACACATTTAATCTATAATATAAATCTTCTCTAAATTGACCCTTGTCCACTAATTGCATTAAATTTTTATGACTAGCACTTACAACTCTTACATCAATTTTAACAGGTGCATTAGCACCAATAGGGTATACTTCTTTTTCTTGAATAACCCTCAATAATTTGGCTTGAAGATATAATGGCATTTCTCCTATTTCATCCAAGAAAATAGTTCCACCTTGCGCTAACTGAAATTTACCCACATTTCCACCTTTTTTAGCACCAGTAAAGGCTCCTTCTTCATAGCCAAATAATTCTGATTCTATTAAATTTTCAGGAATAGCTGAACAATTTATGCTAACAAAAGGTTTATCTTTTCTATTACTTTCGTTATGAACTGAGTGAGCAAAAAGTTCTTTACCTACTCCGCTTTCACCATGAATAAATATATTTGAATTAACTCTAGCAATTTTCTTTGTTTTTACTTTACATTTTGTTACAGCATCTGACTCTCCAATTATATCTAAAAGAGTATACTTAGCACAATTTAACTTCGCAATAGTACTTTTATATTTTTTTAATTCTGTATCAAGGTGCTGGAATTTATCTAAAATATCTCTAACTTCCTTTATATTTTCAAATAAAACCATTCCAAACCCACCTATAATATCCCCATTATCATCAATAATTGGTAGTCTATGAACAATTGCTTCCTTTCCATTTTCAAATTTATGTCCCCAAGCAATTTCTGCTTTTTTATTCTTTAATACCTCTGGAAATCTAGAATTATAATTTATTTCACCCACATATCTTCCAAGAACATCTTCTTCTTTCAGTTTCAAAAAATTCAAGAAACATCTATTCATATATAAAATGTTCCCATCTTTATCTACTATATCTATAGCTATTGGCAATTTATCAAAGATATCGTAGCAGAATTGTCTAAAACCTACACTATTCATTATAGTTATCATTTTACCACCTCAATTTAATTCCTAATTCTATTATATCAAAAATGGTTTATCTTTAGAATATATTTAGAAAAGACTAAGCATAAACTTAGCCTTTTTCAACTTATTAAATATCCATAGCTGCATCTACCCCAACGGAAAGTTCTTCTTTCGGTGTTAAATACGAAACTGAAATAAATATAATTATTGATACTACCAGCATAAATGTTCCATTATATATGCCTAGTTTTCCAAAACTATTTGCATACCATGCCATTTTTGCCTTACTTCCTATTTCAAGCGCTACATTTCCTACTAATCCTATTAGTATTGACCAAAAGGCAGCTTTTTCTGTAGCTCTCTTCCAATTCAATCCTATACCTAAAGCAGGTGCTAATGCAGCAGCAAATGTTCCCCAACCAAATGCACCAAGTACAGCTACACCCTTTTGTCCTACAGAAAAGGATATAATTATTGTTAAAACAGCAAGTATTACTACTGTTATTCTTCCATAATTCAACTCTTGTTTTGGTTTTAATTTTTTGCCCATAGCTGCTGGAATATCTTTAACTATACAAGCTGAAACTATGTTTATAAATGAATCTGCTGTAGACATTACCGCTGAAACTATTCCTGCGTAAACCATTCCAGCTATAAATTTAGGTACATAATTATTTAAGAAAACAACTACTGCATTATCAGTACTAGCAGCTAATAAATCCATTGCTTGTTGAGGTAATAATCCGCTAGCAGCTAAATATTTTACACATAATCCAACTGTTACCCAGAATAAACCACCTAACATAGCAGGTATGGCCCCTATAAGTGGACCCCATTTCAATTTATTAATATCTTTTATCATATAAAATTTATGAACTATATGTGGCTGACCTACTATACCAATTGATAAGCAGAAGAACCATCCCATAGCAAGTCCTGGTGAAATAACACCCCAAGGATTTGATATTGCTGCTGCTCCATCAGCTGATCCTGCAATGATTGTTGACATATTTGGTATTCCGCCACCTTCTTTTACTGCAAAAATAACAATAAGTATAGATGCAATTGCCATCATTCCACCTTGAAAAACATCTGTATAAACACCCGCAAGCATACCACCCGCCGCTGAATATACAATTACAATTATCATTCCAATTATTACTGCTGTTTTAAAGTTTATATTAAATATTGGAGCTAATATAAATCCTAGAGCACTTATTTGAGTAGCAAGATATAAAAGCAATCCTATCATAGTTGCGATAGCTGCAATTAATCTAGTTCTATTAGATTTATACCTAGAATAGATTGCATCTGGTGTTGTTATACAACCTTCTGCTTCTGTTAACAGCCTCATTCTTTTACCCATTATAATCCAGCACATAGCAAAAGAAATTGAAGTAGGAAAAGTAAGCCACAAAGTACCCATACCTAAATTATAAAATAGTCCTGGCCCACCCACAAAAACAAATCCAGAAATTGCTGCCGAAAACGATGCCATTGCAATAGCAACTATACCTAAACTTTTACCTGCAGCATAAAAGTCTGATGAACTTTTGGTTCTTTTCATTGCATAAAAACCAATCAAAAGAACTATAATCATATATAAAGCAATAACTAATCTAATAGTATTCATACATTATATCCCCCTATAATTCGATTTTAGTAGTCTTATTTTTTAATTCTTTTAATTCTTTTTCTGTAGCAATATTTGATCCTACCCTAGTATTAAATTCAATAATATCTTCATCAGTTAAATAATCTTTTTTAAATCTTTTTCCAAAAAGCCAAGTCCCTGTAAATAGTGGAAGAAGCCAAACAATATATATCATTATTGCTGTTGCTTTTGGAAATCATAAGACAAATCCATTCAATTTTGACATATCAAAATTAAGCATTGCAAAAAATCCGCCCCACCAAATTACTAGCAACGAAATCAAGCCATATCTTAAAACCCCATGAACTTTGCCCTTTTTAAGTGCTCCAAGCCACATCCAACTAAAACATACTATTGGAAAACCGAAGGCAAATATATTAGCGTTTTTTGTGATCATAGCAACAAGCATAATAATACTCCCTGCAAGTATTACCTTAACCCATGTGTCATTTGATTTCATATAAACCCCTCCTAATTCTATATAATTTTTATAACCTTATCATATACACTTAAAAATCCGTTTATCATACTGGCAAATTCATATGGTTTTTCATACATAGCAGCATGTCCAGCATCTTTAATAATCATTATTCTCGAATTTTCTATTCTTTCGTATATTTCAAATTGACAAGAAAGAGGAATCAAAATATCTTTATCAGCTCCTATTACTAATGTAGGTACTTTAATTTTGTGTAGTTGATCTCCAATATTTAACCCAGAAGCACTTCTTATAGCACGCCTAAAACCTTCGTACCACTCTGGAGTAAATACTTCGCAAAATAATTCTTCTCTTTCCTTAAGCCAACCACTATTCTCTTCATAAAATTTTGCTGAATAAATATATGGCATTGTCGCTTGAAAGAAAACCTTGCCATTATGTGTTCCAGCTGCATAATTCCAAAGTTCTTCTATTCCTTTTAACCATTTACTAGTATAGTATGTTGTATTTGATAATATTAAACTACTTAAATAATTTTGATGTTTAAGAGCAAATTGCATAGCAACTTCTCCTCCATAAGATATACCAAATAAATTTACTTTCTTTAATCCTAATTTATCAAAAAGTTCTTTTAATATTTCTACATGGATTTCCTGTGTATATTCTTCTTTACCCTTTTGAGATAATCCTTGGTCTATTAAATCTATTAATATTAGTTTTCTTTCTTTTAGTACATCTAAAAAAGGTTTCCAACTAGCTGAACTCATCATAATGCCATTAAGCATTACAAGAGGTTCTCCTTCTCCATATATCTCATAATTTATTTCATACCCTTTAACCGTCATTTTCATTATAACACCTTCTAGTCTAGGGGTAGTAACCCCTCTAAAATTACTACCCCTAATATATTATTTATGATGAGCTAACTATTAAATTTACTAGTTTTCTAATTGTATAAAATCTGAAATTGGCTCATAAGTGAAATTAGTATCATCTACATATTTTGCTTTCATAAAGTACATTTGCTCAACACCATTTCTTCTTTCTTCTGTATAAGTGATACCTTTAGCTATTCCACCACTCCAATTATCAAAACTTTCCATTCCTTTTATATAACTTTCCCAAGTTAATGTTCCTTCAGTTTTTCTTAAACCTTCTACAAAAACTTCTGCTGCTACCCATCCTGCAACTGCAAATGCGTTTGGTGTTTCATCTGGGAAATATTTTGTAAAAGTATCATTGAA
>DAOUPR010000008.1 GCA_030626065.1 Clostridium sp.
ACTTGATATTGTTAAAGAAATGAAAGGCTGCTTAGAAGGTATAGACAATGGAATAAAAGCTTGTCCTTCGGAGACTAAAGCAGCAGTAATTGATGTGTCACAATGTCCAGATTTAGTACCGGTACTTGCAGTACTTGCAGCTTTAAGTGAAGGAGAAACTAGATTAATTAATGCCGCAAGACTAAGAATAAAAGAAAGCGATAGATTAAAGTCAACTTCTACAGAATTAAGGAAAATTGGAGCGGATATAGAAGAATTAGAAGATTCTCTTGTGATAAGAGGAGTGAAAAGTTTTAAAGGTGGAGAAGTAGACAGTTGGAATGACCACAGAATTGCTATGGCATTAGCCGTTGCATCTATAAGATGCACAGAACCATTAATTATAAACAATAGTGGTTCTGTTAAAAAATCTTATCCACATTTTTGGGAAGATTTCAAAAAGCTTGGAGGTAATGTAGATGAGTGGAGTGTGGGGTAATAAAATAAAATATTCAATTTTCGGGGAATCGCATGGTAAAGGGATAGGTATAGTAATAGATGGTTTAGAAGCTGGAATAGAGCTAGACCTTCAGTATATTGAAGATGAAATGAAGAGAAGGGCTCCAGGCAGAAATAAAATGTCTACGGAGAGAGCTGAAAAAGATGTTTTTGAAATATTGAGCGGTTTTTTTCAGGGTAAAACTACAGGTACTCCTTTATGTGCCGTAATATATAATAATGATACGAAGTCAAGAGATTATAGCAAAGTAAAAGATAATATGAGACCTGGTCATGCTGATTATACTGGATATTTAAAATATAAAGGTTTTAATGATTTTAGAGGTGGAGGACATTTTTCAGGAAGAATTACTGCTCCACTAACATTTGCAGGAAGTATAGCAAAACAAATTCTAGAACGTGAAAATATCTATATAGGAAGCCATATTAACAGTATAAAAAACATAAGAGATTCTAATTTTAATCCTATAAACATTAAAGAAAAACAATTACTTGATCTTAGAAAAGAAGAATTTCCTGTATTAAATGAAGAACAAAAACAAAATATGATAGATACAATTCTGAAGGCTAAAGAAAGTGGAAATTCAGTAGGAGGAACAATAGAATGTGCTGCAATAAATTTGCCAGAAGGAATAGGAGAACCGTTTTTTGATTCTTTAGAAAGTACATTGGCACAGTTACTTTTTTCAGTACCAGCTGTTAAAGGTGTTGAATTCGGAAAAGGGTTTGACATTACAGAAATGACAGGTATGGAAGCTAATGATGAATATTATATAGAAAATGATGAGATTAAGACTTATTCAAATAATAATGGTGGAATTTTAGGCGGAATATCTAATGGTATGCCTTTAGTTGTTAAAGTAGGAATAAAGCCAACACCATCAATTTCTTTAAAACAAAGAACAATTAATATTCAAACTAGAGAAAATGGAGAACTAAGAGTTGAAGGTAGACATGACCCATGTATTGTCCAAAGAGCAATACCTGTTATTGAAGCAGTGATAGCAATGGCGATTTTGGAACATATATAACTAGGGGGATTTTTTATATGGATTTAGATAAATTAAGAATTGAAATTGATGATATAGATAAAAATATTGTAAAGTTATTTGAAAAAAGAATGGAAATTGTTGAAAATGTAGCTTACTATAAGTATCAAAATAATATAAATATTTTAAATAGTGAAAGAGAAAAGCAAGTTGTTGAAAAGAACATAAATAAATTGAAAAACCAAGACTATAAGTTAGCATTAGAAGATTTTTTTTATGACTTGATGAAAACTAGTAGAAATTATCAGAGCAATAAAATTCAACAATGGGATAATGAAAACAGAGAAGAAACTAATGAAGCTATTAATGTAAAAGAACAAACACTAGTTGCTGATGAGGATATGGTTAATGTAGTTTATCAAGGGGTACCAGGATCTTTTAGTTATGAAGCATTGGAAAAATTTTTTGAGGATGATATAAAAGAGAATAAAGTAAATAAGATAAATGTTGAATCTTTTAGGGGAGTATTTGAAGCTATACAAAATAATAAGGCTGAGTTTGGAATATTGCCTATTGAAAATTCTTCTACTGGAGGTATTTCTGACGTATATGATCTTTTAAGAGAAAATGATTTGTATATAGTTGGCGAAGTCAAGGTGAAGGTAGAACATAATCTTTTAGGAATTAAAGGTGCAATTATTGAAGACCTTGAAGAAGTTTATTCTCATCCACAAGGACTTGAACAAAGCAAAGAATTTTTATCTCAGTATAATAAATGGAAAAGTATACCTTATATAAATACAGCTTCTTCGGCTAAACTGATAAAAGAATCTGGGGATATTACCAAGGGATGCATAGCTAGTATAAAGGCAAAAGAGATATATGGACTTGAACTTTTAAGTGAGAAAATTAATTTTAATGGAAAAAATTATACTAGATTTATTATTATAAGTAAAAATATTGATATATCTGGGGATTATGACAAAGTAAGTATTGTTTTATCAGTCATGCATAAATCAGGTGCTTTGCATGACATATTAACTATTTTCAAGAAATATAATTTAAATATGATGAAAATAGAATCTAGACCAATAATAGAAAAGCCATGGGAATATTTTTTCTATATTGATTTTGAGGGTAACATAAATAGTGAAAATGTAAAAAAAGCTATTGAAGAAATAAAGAAAAACAGTAGATTTAATAAATACCTAGGAAATTATAAAATGTGTTAAATTGGAGGTTTTAAAATGAAAATATTGTGCGGTCTTTTAGGGGAAAAGTTGGGACATAGTTATTCACCGGAAATTCATTCTTCATTATTTAAAAAATTAAATTTAAAGTCTCATTATTATCTGTTTGAAATTGATAAACATAGTCTTTCTCATTCTGTTAGTTCTATGAAAGTATTAAATATAAAAGGATTAAATGTAACTATACCTTATAAACAAGAGGTAATAAAATTTTTAGATGAAATATCTCCAGAAGTGAGCAAAATAGGAGCTGTAAACACAATAGCTTTAAAAGATGGGAAAACTATAGGATACAATACAGACTATTTCGGATTTGATAATATGATGAAAAAATTCGAAGTTTCTGTTAAAGATAAAGTTGTAATTATTTTAGGTACTGGTGGTTCTGCAAAAGCAGTATATGAAAATATTTTGGATCAAGAAGCATCTGAAATATATATTATAACTAGAAATAAATTTAAAGAATACACAGGATTTGATAAAGCTAATATTATTGACTATACGGATTTAAATGAACTTGAAATAGGTGATATACTAGTAAATTGTACGCCAGTTGGTATGTATCCTAATGCGGATGCTTGCCCAATAGAAAAAAGTACGTTAGAAAAGTATAGTTTAGTTATAGATTTAATTTATAATCCTGAAAAAACAAAGTTACTTTTATATGCAGAAGAATTTGGAATACAAACAATAAATGGATTGTATATGCTTGTGAGTCAAGCTATTAAAGCTGAAGAATTATGGCAAGACATAGAAGTAGATTATAAAATTACAGATGAAATATATGATGAACTAAAACAAACTATGTATAATAAAGAAGGGTAAGGTTAATTTGAATAACATAGTTCTGATAGGAATGCCAGGATGCGGCAAAACAACAATAGGTAAAGAATTAGCTATAATGCTAAATTTAGAATTTATTGATATAGATGAATATATTGAAAAAGAAAATAATGAAAAAATAAAAGATATGTTTGTAAAATATGGAGAAGAATATTTTAGAAATAAAGAAAAAAAAGCTGTTGAAAAGGTCTCTTCATGTAAAAATAAAGTAATATCAACTGGTGGAGGAGTAATTAAACATAATATCAATATGGTTAATTTAAAAGAGACAGGTACGATTATTTTTATTAATAGACCAATAAGAAAAATTATTGCAGATATCGATACTAGTTGTAGGCCATTACTTTCGGAAAACAAAGAAAAAATATATAAGTTATTTGAAGAAAGATATGATTTATATAAAGAATATGCAGACTATGAAGTTGTAAATGATAATACCTTAGAGCAAATTATTGAAGAGATAGAAGAAATAATAAAGAACAATCAACATTAAAAAATTATGAGTTACGATAAATTAAAGATTCTATTAGGAATGAATAGAATCATCCTTAATTGTGCATTGTGCATTGTGCATTGTGCATTAAAAAGTTAGATACTATTATAATTGAAAAAGATAGTCCTAAGTTATAAAAGTAAATATAAGTATAATCACAAAAGAGGGTGTTTTGATGAAAATTTTGGTTATAAACGGACCTAATTTAAATATGTTAGGTATTAGAGAAAAAAGTGTTTATGGAAAACAAGATTATAATTATCTGTGTGAACTTATTAGTAGTGAGGCGGAAAAAAGGAATATTGAAGTTGAGCTTTTTCAAAGTAATGTGGAAGGAGAAATTATTAATAAACTTCATGAAAACTATAATAAAATAGATGGTATTATAATAAATCCTGGAGCTTTTACTCATTATAGTTATGCTATTTATGATGCAATAAAAGCTGTAAATATTAATGCTATTGAAGTTCATATAAGTAATATTCACCAAAGAGAAGAATTTAGACATAAATCTGTTACGGCAGCAGCTTGTTTAGGCCAAATTTGTGGACTTGGACTTAATGGATACATACTGGCAATGGATGCATTGATGTTGGAGACCAATAAATAAGGGAATAATATTAAGTAAAATTAGTTGTTATAAAAAGTATGGGAGAATTTTTCTATACTTTTTTTATTATGTAGTCTTTTGAATAATTACAATTCAATTATCTGTTTATATATAGCTAAAACTAATTAGTGTAGCTATATTTTGGAACAAGTATAAAAAAAGTTTCAGTGTAGATATTATACAAAATGGTTAATTTGAAATTCTTAGTAAAAAGAATAAAAAATTAGAAAATTAATGAAAAATACATGTAATTATTGCATGATTTTACTATTTGATGTAAGATATCTATATATTTATTAAATTGGGGGCGACAAAATGGAAGCAAAAAAGTATGTAGAAAAGGTTTATCAAGATCTTGTAAACAGAGATCAGGGGCAAAAAGAGTTTCAACAAGCTGCAAAAGAGGTTTTATTCTCATTAGTTCCAGTATTTGAAAAAAATCCGCAGTTTATTGAAAATGGGATTCTAGAAAGACTAATAGAACCAGACAGACAAATAATGTTTAGAGTTCCGTGGGTTGATGACAAGGGTAATGTAAAGGTAAATAGAGGGTTTAGAGTACAATTTAATAACTCTATAGGCCCTTACAAAGGTGGATTAAGATTACATCCATCAGTTAATTTAAGTATTATTAAATTTTTAGGGTTTGAACAAATTTTAAAAAATTCTCTTACAGGACTACCAATAGGTGGCGGTAAGGGAGGATCTGACTTTAATCCAAAAGGGAAATCAGATGCAGAAGTGATGAGATTTTGTCAAAGTTTTATGACTGAGCTTGCAAAACATATAGGAAAAGATGTCGATGTTCCAGCAGGAGATATTGGTGTAGGTGGAAGAGAAATTGGATATTTATACGGACAATACAAGAGAATTAACACAAATTATGATGCTGGAATATTAACAGGTAAAGGTTTAACTTATGGTGGAAGTTTAGCTAGAACAGAAGCAACAGGATACGGTCTTATTTATATCGTTGAGGAAATGTTAAAAGATAATAATATGGAAATTGAAGGTAAAAAAGTTGTCCTTTCAGGATCAGGGAATGTAGCAATTTATGCGATGGAAAAAGCAATACAACTTGGTGCAAAAGTTGTAGCATGTTCTGATTCAAATGGATATGTATATGATGAAAATGGGATAGATGTTAGTACTGTAAAAAGACTTAAAGAAGTTGAAAGAAAGAGAATTAAAGAATATGTAACTTTCCATCCAGAAGCAAAATATGTGGATAATAGTTCAGAAGTTTGGACAATTCCATGTGACATTGCTTTGCCATGTGCATCTCAGAATGATATAAATGAAGAAACAGCTGCTATATTAGTAAATAATGGATGTATAGCTGTAGGAGAGGGTGCTAATATGCCATCTACCCTTGAAGCTATAGATGTATTTTTACAAAATAAAATTTTATTTGTACCTGCAAAAGCTGCAAATGCAGGTGGAGTTGCGGTATCTGCATTAGAAATGTCTCAAAATAGTATGAGATACTCTTGGACTTTTGAAGAAGTAGATAGCAAACTTAAAGAGATTATGATTAATATCTATAAAAGTAGTAAAGATAGAGCGGAGGAATTTGGAATGGGAGGCAATTTAGTTGCTGGGGCCAATATTGCTGGTTTTATGAAGGTAGCAGACGCTATGGTAGCTCATGGAATTGTATAGCTTTTTTAATTAGCAATTAGAAATGAGCAATTAAGGATGATTTTCTTCCCGTTGGTCAGAAAATCTATTAATAAAAATTAAAATAATTATTTTTAATTTTGAATAAATATTAAAAGTTACTGAATTTTTTCAGTAACTTTTATTTTTTTGAACTTTTTTTATTTTAGGTCGTATATAGAGTAAATATGAATGATTTTATATATAAAATATTAATGATAAAATAAGAGTAATAGCTTATAGGAGGCTAATCATGATAAGAAAACATAAATTAATAATATCAATCGTTATTATAATAGGAATTATGCTAATATATTTACTTACGTATATACCCCATAAAATTGTAAACATCGATTGTACAGAGGTATCAAAGATTGAAATATTTGACGGAGAGCAAGGAAAAGAAATAACTATTACTAATAACAATGAAATTGAGCATATTATTTCAAATTTAAATAATATTAAACTGCAAAAGGGTAAATGTAGTATTGGATATATGGGATATAGATTTAATATAACTATTTACAAAAAGAACGGAAAAAAATATAAAGAATTGATTATAAATAGTAATGATACCATAAGATATAAGGGCTTTTTTTATAAAGATAATTTAGGTAATATTGATTATGATTATTTGGATAATCTATTTATAAAAGATGAGGAAATGAGTAATATGAGCATTGATAAAGAGTATGAAATTAGAGGGAATGTAAAAGCATATATCGATAACTTGGATGGATATGATGTTGTAAATATAGAACATTTAACTAAGGGGATAGAAGAGGTAAAAATATACGAACCTGAATATCCTAAACCGTTCAAAGCGGGCAAATTTAAGGTTTTATTTAAGAAAGGTGAAAATGAAAAAATAATTATTTGTCAAACAGAAGAAAAGGTAGGACATATTGCTGAAATAATGCCTGGTAAGACTGTAATTGATGGATGTATACTATTTTATGATAGTAACAATTATAATGAAAATGAGGATTTAAAAGGAATAAGTAGTGAAATGATATTTAATAAAGAAGAAGAGAAATATTTTATTAAACAGCTATATAAAAAATTCACGAAAGAAATGACAGAAAATGAAGCTTATATATTAAACAGAGTAAAAGATTGTTCTATTGCAATTTACTTAAATGGTCAGGGAGATGCTGGAGAATTTCATACAGAGCAAAAGGATTTAATAAAGGAGGTTTTAGGTGAAAAATAGAAAAGATAAGCTATTTTAAATTTCTATTGTAACTATAAGTACATTACTAATTTTATGCCGGAAGATGAATTTTCAGGAGTGACTCATGCATAATTTAGTTTGTTTGCGAAAGAGATTAAAACAGTTATGCGTGACTAAGTAATATTCAAAGTGAGGTATGTTTTGTGTTAAATGTGAAGTGTGAAATGATTGATGATTACCGCATTGTTGGGAAATCTTTAAATTAGATAGTCAATTTTGCATAGCAAAATTATCATTAATTTCACACTCCACACTAACATTAAAAAAGGGAGGGTATTATTATGAAAATGAAAAAGAGATTTGTAAAATTAATGACTGTAATGTTTTTGGTTTGTGCAATATTAAGTGGTTGTGGTAGCAGCGACTATAATTCAACAGGTGCATCTGATGAAGCTGCAACTGAAGATAGAGGATACAATGATAGTGGTTTTGGTGGAGAAATGGCCGAAGAAATGGATGTGGATGGAGCCGTAAAAGAACAAAGTATGAAAAATGAATCACAGATGAATGAAGAAAATATAATTGATGATGGTAGAAAAATAATTAAGACATATTATTTTAACTTAGAAACAAAGGAGTTTCAAAAGACTAATGATGCTATAAATAGTAAAGCACAGGCAGTTGGTGGATATGTACAGAATTCACATATTAATGGTAAGAGTATGTATGAAGAGTATGAACATAATTCCTATAGGTATGCTAGTTTTACATTAAGAATTCCTAGAGGAAAAGTAGGGCAATTTATTGATCAATTAGGGGATATAGGCAATATAAGAGATAGTTCAGAGGATGCACAAGAAATAACAGCTCAATATTTTGATAATGAAGCACATCTAAAATCTTTACAAATTCAAGAAGAAAGATTATTAGCTTTATTAGAAAAAAGTGGAGAGCTTTCAGATATAATTGAAATTGAAAGAGAACTAGCAGATGTAAGATACCAAATAGAAGGATTAACAGGTACTTTAAGAAAGTGGGATGATTTAATTAATTATGCTACTATAAATATTGACGTTCAAGAGGTAACAGAAATAACGGCTGAAACACCTGAGGACTTTTTAGGACAAATAAAAGAAGGTTTTACAAATTCATTAAATTCTTTATATAAAGTATGTAAGACATTAATATACATTTTAATAGTAGCGATACCGTATTTAGTAGTTTTGGCTATAATAATAATTATTGTTGGAGCTATAAATAAAAAAACTAATAAAAGTAATATAAGATTTAGATTCAAAAAAAAGAAAAATGATAATGATGATGAAAAATAAAATATAAAATATAATAATAATGCACAATGCACAATTAAGGAAGAGATTTTTTAGCGGAGCTAAAAAATCTCTTTTGTTATATGAATACAACAGGTTCTACCTGGGGTTCTAAAGAGCTTTTAGCGGTGAGTAGAAAAATAATACCTCAAGTGTAAAATAGAGTTGTGTATTTTTGATTCTTTTGGATTTTAGGGAATTAATAATATTGTTGAATTCAACTGTTATTTAAATAATAAATAGAATATAATTAATGTATATAGTTTACGAGGTGAGGGAATGCAAAAGGATTATATAATTGAAAATTATATCAATATGTCAAATAAATTTAAAAAAGATGGAAATTATATAAAGGCTTTAAGAGCGCTGAAGAAAGCAGTTAAAGCTACTAATAATAAAGAGAATGATGTAATAGTTGAAATTGCACTTTTATATGATGAAGTTGGTCAATGGGAGTTAGCCATTAAAGAGTACAAAAAGATGATAGAAAATAATGAAAGAGATGAAAGAGCTTATTATGGAATAGCAATAATTCACGATAATTTAAAGGATTATGAAAAAGCAATTGAGTATTATCATAAAGCAATTGATATTAATCCAGAATATGATAGGGCTTTGTTTTTTTTAGCAGGTTGTTATGATGATATTAATGAAAAAGAAAAAGCAGAAAAATATTATAAAAAAGTACTTCAACTTAGACCAAATGATTTTTGGGCAAATTTGAATTTAGGGTCTATATATGAAGAATTAAATAAAAATGATATTGCCAAAGAAGCTACATTGAAATCTTTAGAGATTGATGAAAAAAATTATATGGCACTATTTAACTTAGGAGTAATTCATCAGAAAATGGATAAAATAGAAGCAGCTAAATTGAGTTATAGAAAGTCTATAAATAGTGAGCCACAATATCCATATAGCTATTTGAATTTAGCTATTATATACAAAGAAAAAAAAGAGTATAGTAAAGCTATAGAAATTTTAGATGAAGCAATAGACAATAATGAGGAAGAGGGATTTTTATATTATAATAGAGCTTGTATATATGCACTACTTGACAATGAAGAAGCTGCACTAAAAGATATGAATAAATCTTTAGAAATTTATCCTGATTTTTATAAGTATATGAAGGAAGACGAAGAGTTAAATAAATACTTGTATGATGCTGATAAGAAATAAAAATTGATGGTAAAATGTTAACTAAGATATTATAAATTATAATAAAAGACACCGTATAGAGTGGATAAAAAAATCTACGATATAGGGTGTTTTTATTAGGTATTATAAGCGTAATTTAGAATGAATAAATTTGTTTTTATGAATTATTAAAACTTAATAGTAATAACTTATCATTATCACCTCATATATATTAACAAGTATATTAACAAAAACAACGATATATTTGGCATTTATAAGGGAGGGATAGTATGGATTTTAAATCTATAATTGAAAAAGATAGGGAATCTAGAAAAAATGAGAGATTTGAAGGAACTCTTATTGATTACCTTGAAATATTGAAGGAAGATTCTGAACAATCAATATTAGCTCATACGAGAATTTATAATATCATTACTCGCGACGGTTTTTCTGTTTTAAAGCCTGAAGAAAATCCAAGAATAAGAAAGATACATGGTAATGAAACAATTAAGAAATATAATTTTTTCCAAGGTGATTTTTTTGGAATTGATAAGGTTATTATGAAAATAGTCAACTATTTCAATTCGGCAGCTATGCAAGGTGAAGAAGCAAGGCAAGTATTATATTTAGTGGGCCCTGTTGGAGCAGGAAAGTCATCTTTAGTGGAAAAATTAAAAAAATCACTTGAAGAATGTGACCCGATTTATCAAATAAAAGGTTGTCCTATGAGAGAAGACCCACTTCATTTAATTCCAAAACATTTAAGAAGTGAATTCGAAGAAGAACTTGGAATTAAAATAGAAGGAGATTTATGTCCAGTTTGTAGGTATAGACTTAAAAATGAATATAGTGGACAATACGAAGCGTTCCCAGTAGAACAGGTTGATTTTTCTATAAGATCAAGAAAAGGTATAGGTGTTGTGCCACCAGTTGACCCTAATAATCAAGATACTAGTGTATTAAATGGAAGTATTGATATTTCAAAAATGGATCTTTATTCAGAAGATGATCCAAGAATACTTTCTTTAAATGGTGCTTTTAATGTAGGTAATAGAGGTCTTGTAGAATTTATTGAGGTTTTTAAAAATGATGTAGAGTATTTGCATACAATAATAACAGCAACTCAAGAAAAATCAATACCATCACCAGGTAAAAATGCAATGATTTATTTCGATGGTGTAATTGTTGCTCATTCTAATGAAGCTGAATGGGAAAAATTCAAATCTGACCATACTAATGAAGCAATATTAGATAGAATTGTTAAGGTAGAAGTTCCATATTGCTTAGAATTAGACGAGGAAGTAAAAATATATAATAAAATTCTTCATAAGAGTAGTTTTAATGCTCATATGGCACCTCATACAATTGAAGTTGCTGCTATGTTTGCTATTTTATCTAGGCTATCTCCTTCAACTAAAGTGGATCCACTTACTAAATTGAAGATTTACAATGGTGAGGAGATTGTAGAGAAAGGTACTACCAAAAGTATTAATATAGTTGAACTTAGAGAAGAAGCTAATGCTTTCAGAGAAGGTATGTCTGGTATATCTACAAGATTTATAATTAAAGCAATTGATGAAGCTTTATCTAATTCAGATTATAATTGTATAAATCCACTAAGCATCATGGAGAGCATTATTAAATCAGTAAAGGATATGGATATACAAGACGAAGTTAAGAAAAAATATTTAGGTTTTGTTCAAAATACAATAAGAAAAGAATACAATAAGAAATTAGAAAAAGAAATTACAAAAGCATTTATTCAAAGTTTTAGAGAACAGGCTGAGAGTTTGTTTGATAATTACTTAGATAATGCAGAAGCTTATGTTAATAAATCTAAATTAAAAGATAGATCAACAGGTGAAGACCTTGAGCCAGATGAAAAATTTATGAGAAGCATAGAAGAGCAAATAGGTATTTCGGAAAATTCAGCAAAAGGATTTAGAACAGATGTTACATCTTATATGTTTTATTTAATTAGAAATGGTGGAAAACTTGATTATTGTAGCTATGAACCTTTAAAAGAAGCTATAGAAGGAAAGCTTACGGCTTCAGTTAAAGATCTTTCTAGAATAATAACAAAATCTAGAGTAAGAGATAAAGAACAAAATAAAAAATATAATTCAATGGTAGAAGAAATGAAAGCTAATGGATATTGTGATCATTGTTGTGACGTGATTTTAAAATATGCAGCTAATAATCTTTGGAAGGATTGATAGTATGGCAATTTTCAGGGATTTTAATCCTATTGATCACGAGAGAGCTGTTGAAGATAAAAGAAGACATAAAGAGCTTGTAAAAGATACAATTAAAAAAAATTTAGCAGATATTTTATCTGAAGAAAGTATAGTAGGTCAGAGTAAGAACAAGAAAATTAAAGTGCCTATAAGAGGGCTAAAAGAATATCAATTTATTTATGGTAAAAATAGCAAAGGAGTGGGTAGTGGAGACGGAAAACAAAAGAGAGGAGATAAAATAGGAGAAGATTCAAGTGGAAAAGGTAAGGGTAATGGAAAAGATAAGGCAGGTAATTCAGAAGGTGAAGACATTTATGAAACAGAAGTTACGATAGAAGATATTTTGAATTATTTGTTTGATGATCTTGAGTTACCGGATATGGATAAGAAAAAGTATTCAGAAATTGCTACCAATTCTTCTAAAAGGTCTGGGTATAAAAAAAGAGGTATTAGACCACGACTTGCAAAAAAAAGAACAGTGGTAGAAAAATTAAAGAGGAAGCAAGGATATTTAAAAGGGATTAAAGATATAGATTCTAATGAGGAGATTGAAAGATTTCCTTTTAAAGAAGATGACCTTAGATATTATCGTATTAAGCCTGAAATCAAAAGAGAATGTAACGCTCTTATTGTATGCATAATGGATGTATCGGGTTCAATGACTCAAAACAAAAAATTTCTTGCTAGATCTTTCTTCTTTATACTTTATCAATTTGTTAAGATTAAGTATGTTAATGTAGAGGTTGCATTTGTATCTCATACTACAACAGGGAAAGAAGTAAATGAATATGAATTTTTTCATAAAGGAGAATCAGGAGGAACATATATTTCATCAGGCTATAATAAAGCATTAGAATTAATTGAGGAAAGATATAATAGTAACGAATGGAATATATATCCTTTCCATGTTAGTGATGGAGATAATTGGGCAGATGATAATACAAGAGCTGTAGAGTCAGCAAATAAATTATGTGAGATATCAAACCTGTTTGGTTATGTTGAAATTGGAAGAGGCAGTTATTTTAGTACTATAAAAGATAAATTTAAAAAAGATATAAATAAAGATAATTTTATTATTACTACAATAGAGTATAAAGAAGATTTATGGCCAGCTCTTAGAAAGATTTTACTTAAAGAGCTTAATGTGGGGTGATTGTTTGGATTATACTATAAAAGATCTTGAAGAGTGGAATGAGAAAATTGAAAAAATAGTTAAAGAAGTGGGATTGGATTGTTACATGCAAGAATTTGAATTGGTTGATTATAAGGATATGCTTTCTTATGAAGTTTATGTGGGAATGCCTTCAAGGTATCCACATTGGAGTTATGGAAAGGCTTATGAAAAGCTAAAAACTCTTTATAATTATAATTTAACTGGCTTACCATATGAGATGGTTATAAATTCTAATCCTAGTCAAGCTTATTTGATGAAGGATAATACACTGTTGCTTCAGATTTTAACTATAGCTCATGTATACGGCCATAATGATTTTTTCAAAAATAATAGATTATTTAAAGAAGCAACAGATGCTGATTATACTATTCAAATGTTTAAGAACAATGCATTAATGATAAGAAATTATATAAATGATCCAAGTATAGGATATGAAGAAGTAGAAAAAATGCTTGATGCAGCTCATGCCCTAAAATTTCAGATTAACAGAAATATTGGTGTTAAGAAATTAAGTTATGAAGAAATTAATAAGAGAAAAATAGATAAATACAAGGTGGAAAGAGAAAATTATAATATATTAGAAGAATATAAAAAAGTGGATATGCCAGATATATCAAAGATTCCACCTGAGCCAGAGGATGATTTATTATATTTTATTTGTAATTACGGAGAGCTTGAAGAGTGGCAAATTAATATATTAGAAATCGTAAGGAAAGAAACATATTATTTTGTACCTCAGATTGAAACTAAAATTATGAATGAGGGGTGGGCAAGTTATTGGCATTACAATATTTTGAAGAAATTAAATTTACACTCTTCATTGCACATTGAGTTTTTGAAAAGACATAATGCTGTAATAGCACCTTCACTTGGTAATATTAATCCATATTTTGTTGGTTTTAAAATATTTGAAGACCTTGTGAAAAGATATGGAATAGATAAAATATTTGAAGTAAGACAATTAGATAGAGATTCTTCATTCATAAGGAGATATCTTACAAAAGAACTTTGTCAAGAGATGAATTTGTTTCAATATGTTAAAAAAGGAAGAGATTATTTAGTTGATGAAGTGTCTGATGAAGAAGGCTGGAAAGAAATTCGAAATACTATTAGTAATTCTTGTGGTTCAGGTTCTATTCCAACGATAAGAATTACAGAAATGGATAGAGTTGATAGAACCTTGTATTTAGAGCACGTATATGATGGAAGAGAATTACAATTACAATATGCAGAAAATACATTAAAGTATTTGAGTCAATTATGGAAGCACAAAGTAGTTTTGAAAACTAAAAGATTAGGGAAAGATTTAATTATTGAATGTGATGAGAAAAAGAATCTTAAAAGAAAGTAAGACTTAATATTAATTAGCAATTAGCAATGAGCAATTAGCAATTAACAATTAGCAATTAGCAATTAAGGAGGATTTTGCTACGCAAAATCTTTGATTTAAAAAGAATACTTTAAAAATACCCTTTTATAGAAAGGGTATTTTTATTTTATGACTAGTGGACATAAAATTTAATGAATCGTATAATTTAGTTATTAGGGGGATGAGATTATGAAAGAAAATAAAAAGAATTTATATATGTTAGAGCATAAAAAATTAAGAAAAAGGGGGTATGATTGGTGGTGGCATTCTTTTACTGGTTATAATAAAAAAACAGGGGAAGAAAAGACTTTTTTTATCGAATATTTTATTATTAATCCTGCCAGTGGAGGAGAAATACCCATTTTAGGACAATTAGAAGAAAATAAAAACAAAGATATAAAGCCTTCGTATTGTCTTATTAAAGCTGGAGCATGGGGAAAGAATAAAAAACAGATACACAATTTTTATGGTATAAATGAATTAAGATACGAAAAAGATTTTTTTAAAGTTACAATCGGAGAAAATTTGGTATCTAATAATAGATTGGTAGGTAGTGTGAAAGTAAGTGAAGAAGATGCTCAAAATCATCCCGAATTTATGTGTAATGGAGGTTATATGAAATGGGATTTAAAGTTATCTAAGAAATTAAGTTATGATGTTGGATTTGGTGCATCTACTTTAGCTAGAAAATTAAATGCCTTTGAAATGTATTGGCATGCAGAAGGGATGAAAACAGATTTTGAAGGAACAGTTGAATTAGATGGAGATATTTATGATATTATTTTGAATAAGAGTTACGGATATCAAGATAAAAATTGGGGTGCAAATTATACAAGCCCTTGGATATGGTTGAATTGCAATAATTTAAGAAAAAAGGGTAGCCATATAGCATTAGAAAATACTAGTCTTGATATTGGTGGCGGTTGCCCAGTCGTTTTTGGTAAGCAAATGGAAGGTAAAATCTTGACTATGTTTTATTATGAAGGAAAAGGGTATGAATATAATTTTTCTAAATTTTGGACAGGAGTAAAGCAAGAATATAAGTTTTATGAGTATGATGAAGAAGTGCGATGGGTAGTCACTTCAACTAATCGTAATTCAAAACTTGAAGTAGATTTTAAATGTAGAAAAGAGGATATGTTACTCGTAAATTATGAAAATCCAGATGGAGAAAAGAAACATAATTACTTATTAAATGGTGGTACAGCTATCGGAATCGTAAAATTATATGAAAAAAAAGAGAATAAATTTATTCTTATTGCAGAGTTAGAAGGACAAAATGGTGGTTGTGAATACGGAGAGTATGATAAATTGAGTTATAGGGCTTTGGGTTAGTTCTTATACTAGAAACGGTGTAAAATTTTAAATGAAGGTATAAGAGAATTAATTAAGTAGTTGGCGCTATTACCATTCACTTAATATCAAGGTAACACATAATATAATGTATAATCAATTTATGGAGTGTTAGAATGATATACGCTTTGGTAATGGCCGGAGGAAAAGGGACAAGGCTCTATCCTCTCTCAAGAGAACAAAAGCCCAAGCAATTCTTAGAATTGTTAAATAAAAAGAGTTTTTTGAGAAATACAATTGATAGAATCAAATCTTTTGTAAATACAAATAATATATACGTAGTAACAAATGAAAGTTATAAAAACAAGGTTGTTGAAGAGCTTTCAGATATAAGTCCGGATAATATTTTTGCTGAACCTTGTAATAAGGAGACCGCTACATGTATAGGTTTATCTGCTGTTAGATTATTAAAAAAAGATAAAGAGGCAGTAATGGTGGTGCTTCCTTCAGATCATTATATAGATAATGAGAAAGAGTTTCAAGATATAGTAAAAGAAGCAATTGAATTAGCAGAAAGAAAAAGAGGGTTAATTACTTTAGGAATCAATCCCATTAGACCTGAAACAGGTTATGGATATATAAAGATGGGAGAGAAGGTTAAAGGAAATTTCCCATCATATAAAGTAGCACGGTTTGCTGAAAAACCTAATATTGAAATTGCAAAAGAATTTTTAATGGAAGGAAATTATTTGTGGAATAGTGGTATGTTTGTATGGAGAGCGGATGTTTTTCTCAGAGAAATGGAAAAATATTTACCTGATATGTATAAATGCCTAATAGAAGTTTATAATAAATTAGGAAATGAAGATGAA
The DNA here is from genome assembly GCA_030626065.1 of Clostridium sp. Classification (GTDB taxonomy): domain Bacteria; phylum Bacillota; class Clostridia; order Clostridiales; family Clostridiaceae; genus Clostridium_AF. The sequence continues at coordinate 16,927 of DAOUPR010000008.1, forward strand.
AATAAAGTAATTGATTGCCAATATAATTTGATAGATGGTATTTCAGTAGATTATGGAATTATGCAAAGAACAAGGAAAGCATATGTAATAAAATGTGATTTTATTTGGGATGATATTGGTTCATTTAATGCACTTTCAAGATTTTTAGGAAAATATCGTGGAAATAATATTTTGGGTAATGCATTTTTAGAGCAGAGTGAAAACTGTTTCGTAATAGGTGAGAATAAATTGATTATTGGGTTTGGACTAAAAGATTTAATTGTAGTAGATGCTGGAGATGTTTTATTAGTTATGCCGAGAGAAAAAGATCAAGAAATGAAGTATTTAGTACGTAAAATAAAAGAAGAAAAAAATTATGATGATTTCCTCTAATTACTATTAAGCAATAATAGTTATCAACTGACTTTACAAGTATTACGCTATGATGTATAATTTACTAAAGACAAAATTAAGTCCAAGGAGGGTATTATGATTAGCAAAAGATTATTTGAAGAAATAAATAAACAGATAAATTATGAGTTTTATTCAGCACATTTATATTTAGCAATGGCAGGTTATGCAGCGTCTTTAGATATGCCAGGAGTTGAAAATTTCTTTAAGGTTCAAGCAGAAGAAGAAAAATTTCATGCAATGAAATTTTTTGATTATGTAAACGAAATGGGTGGAAGAGTTAATTTAAGCTTATTAGAAGGACCTAAAAATGATTATGACTCACTATTGGATTTATTTGAAAGTGCATATGAGCATGAAAAATTTGTAACAAGCAGAATATATCTTTTGACAGATATTGCCACTGAGGAAAGAGAACATGCAACAATTAGCTTCTTAAAATGGTTTATTGATGAGCAAGTAGAAGAAGAATCAACTTTTGCAACTATTATTAGTAAATTAAGGAGAATCAAAGAAGATAGTAACGGTGTATATATGCTTGATAATGAGTTAGCGACAAGAGTATTTACTCCACCAGTAGCATAAAAAAATTAATACTTAAGCTTATTTAAGCAGTCATTATAGGGTATCCACTGTGAAACTTTATAGGTGACTGCTTTGTTATTGCAGTTTTTATGAAGTAAAATTAAGGGAGGATAAAATATGAAAGATTTTAATTATTTAATGCCAACTAAAGTTTTATTTGGAAAGGATATATTGGAAAAGAATAAAGATGTATTGAAAAAGTACGGTGAAAAATGTTTGATTGTAACCGGTAAAAGTTCATCTAAAAAAAATGGTTCGCTAGATGATGTGAAAAGACTTCTTAATGAATTGTGTATTGAATATTCAATTTTTGATGAAATTGAAGAGAATCCTACTATAGAGCTTGTGGAAAAAGGTGGAGAGTTTGCAAGAAAAGAAGAAATTGATTTTATTATAGCGATAGGTGGAGGTTCACCTATTGATGCAGCAAAAGGAATTGGAGTTTTTGCTAAAAATAAAGAGTTTAAGAAAGAAAATCTTTTTGAGCAGCCTTTAAAAGAATCAGTTTCTATAATTGCAATTCCAACAACAGCAGGTACAGGTTCAGAGGTAACACCTTATGCAATTTATACAGATCATAGGGCAAAAACTAAGAAGAACTTTACTCATAAAATATTTCCAGAGATTGCTTTTTTAGATCCTAAATATACTGAAACTGTTCCTTATAATATCACTGTAAATACTGCAGTAGATGCATTTTCTCATTTGCTAGAAGGATATTTAAATGTAAATGCTAATATATTAAGTGATGCAGCAGCTGAAAAGGGAATTAAATTATTTGGGGAATGTATGAATGCTTTATATAATAAAGAGATTAACTACGAGATAAGAGAAAAATTATTATTAATGTCTACATTAGGAGGGGTTGTAATAGCTCAATGTGGAACTTCACTTCCGCATGGAATGGGGTATCATTTAACCTATTATCATCATATTTCTCACGGTAAGGCTAATGGAGTGCTATTACCTGCTTATTTAAGATTATGTGAAAAATCAAATAAGGATAAAGTGGATACTGTAATTGAATTATTAGGTATAGGATGTATAAAAGATTTTTCTGATTTTATAAAATTAACTTTAGTAGATGAATTTAAATTAGCTCAAGAAGAGATAACAACATATAGTGAGTTTATGATGGAAAATGCAGCTAAATTAAAAAATCATCCGGATAAAGTTACAAGGGAAGATATAGAAACTATTTATAAAGAATTTCTAGGACAAAAAACAACATAATTACTAATTTAGAAGTTCCTCTTTTGAGGGACTTTTTTAAAATTTAAAATAGAGTAAGAAGGTAAATATTCATAGCAATTTATTTATTAATTTGTAAAAATAAACTATCTATTAATACTTTGTAAATAAATTTCTAAAAATATTGACTTATAGTCATTAAAGAATATAATGTGTATATAGCGCTCATTGAAAGTTATAAAAAATTCTTAGGAGGAATATATTATGGCAATAAAAGATAATATTAGTAAAAATGTTAAGCAAACATTAGTTAATCAAGCGGTTGGAATAATTCAAAAGAATCCAGAAGAAAATGTTGATAAAATAGTAAATATAGCGCAAAAACTTACAAAAGATCCTGTGCAATTAAATGGAATTGAAAAAGTATATCAGTATTACAAAACTCAGCCTGCAACTTATGAATATGTTCAGAACATATTAAAAACTACTGATAAAAAATGTTTAAAGAAATTTTTCACTAATTATTTGGCAAATGCAAACTGGCATGCAACACCAATAAGAAAAAAATGGCTTGAAGAAGAAAACACTAAAGTACCTTTTGTTTTACTAGTAAGTCCATCAATGCAATGTAATTTAAGATGCAAAGGATGCTATGCAACTGATATGTTATCTCAGCCTAAGATGGCTATTGAAGAATTTGATAGAATAGTAAAAGAAGCAAGAGAACTAGGAATATATTGGATAATAGTTTTAGGAGGAGAACCATTCTTCTATAAAGAACTTTTAGATGTATATAAAAAATATGATGATATGATGTTTACACCATTCACTAATGGAACTATGATTGATGAAGAAACAGGGGAGAAGTTAAGAGAACTTGGTAATGTAGTTCCAATGCTTTCTGTTGAAGGTGAAGAAGAAGAAACTGATGCTAGAAGAGGCGAGGGAACTTATAAAAAAGTTATGAATTCTATGGATATACTAAAGGAAAAAGGAGTATTATTTGGTGTATCTACAGCGGTTACTAGACTTAACATTGATTCTGTGCTTTCTGATGACTTTGTAGACAAACTAATAAATAAAGGTTCAAAAATGAATTGGTACTTTTTACTTATGCCTGTTGGTTGTGAAAATCCTGATTTTGATATGATGCTTACTCCTGAACAAAGAGTATACCTAGGACAACGAACAAGAGAAATAAGAAAAACAAAACCATATTTTACTGCGGATTTCTTTAATGATGCACCATTTGTTGGAGGATGTATTGCAGGTAAATATTTTGCACATATTAATGTTAATGAAGATGTAGAAGCATGTATTTTTGCTCACTATTCAACAGTTAATCTTAAAGGAAGACCGTTATTAGATGCTTTCAGAGATCCTTTCTTTAAGGAATTAAGAAGTAGACAACCATACAGTGATAATATGTTAAGACCTTGTATGATGATTGATAATCCTGAGGTTGTTAGAGAAGTAACAGCTAAAGTTGGAGCAAAAGCAACAGATATTGGTGGAAAGGCCATGGTTAGTTCAAAAGATTATATGGATAATTTAGATAGAGTAGCTGCTGAATGGAAACCTTATGCAGATAAAGAATGGAAAGAAGTTTTCAATGAACAAGGAAATGATAAATTTTCAAAAGGCTAGGGTATAATTACAATGCACAATGCACAATGCACAATGCACAATGCACAATTAAGGAGGCAATATTTTATCGGAGCTAAAATATTGCTTTCATTTAAATAATGATTTAATTAATAAATAAATCATTATTTAAAGATTTTCTGCTGATGAAAGAAAATCATCTTTAACTGTATATTGTAAATTGCAATTAATATTTAAACTATACCAAATTATTAAGCAATATTATAAAAGTAAACAATATTTTAAAATAGTAACTTAACAAAGAAACCAGTTGATTTTGACTGGTTCTTTTGTTAAAATTATAGAAAAGGTTTTCTATAAGAGGGGGTTTTAAAATGGCAATTTTAGTTTGTGGTGGAGCAGGTTATATAGGTAGTCATATGGTGGCTGAATTATTAGAAAATGGAGAAGAGGTTGTAATACTTGATAATTTACAAAAAGGGCATAAAGATGCTATTGTTGGCGGTAAATTATATGTAGGTGACTTAAGAGATAGAGAAATTTTAGATAAAGTTTTTACAGAGAATAATATAGAAGCTGTTATTGATTTTGCAGCAGATTCTTTAGTTGGTGAATCTGTAGAAAATCCAATTAAATACTTTGAAAACAACGTAGGGTCTACTTTAAGTTTACTTAAAGCTATGAATGATTATGATGTTAAAAAAATAGTATTTTCATCAACAGCTGCAACCTATGGTGAACCGGAAAATATTCCAATACTTGAAGACGATAGGACTTTTCCAACAAATCCATATGGTGAATCAAAATTAACAGTAGAAAAAGTACTAAAATGGTGTGATAATGCATATGGCATAAAATATACTGTACTAAGATATTTTAATGCAGCAGGTGCTCATATAAGTGGAAAAATAGGGGAAGACCATAGACCAGAAAGTCATTTGATTCCTATTATACTTCAAGTTGCATTAGGTAAAAGAGAAAAGATATTTGTATATGGAGATGATTATGATACAAAGGATGGTTCTTGCATAAGAGATTATATACATGTATCAGATTTAGCTTCAGCCCATTTATTAGCACTTAACAAATTACGAGAAGGTAGTGAAAGCAAAACTTTTAATTTGGGTAATGGAACAGGTTTTTCTGTTAAAGAAGTAATACAGGTTACAAGAAAAGTTACAGGAAAAGAAATTAAAGCAGAGATTGCTGAAAGAAGAGCGGGAGACCCTGCAATATTAATCGCATCATCTGAAAAGGCACAAAATGAGCTTGGATGGAAACCTAAATATAATAACGTAGAAACAATAATAGAAACAGCATGGAAATGGCATGTTAATCATCCTGAGGGATATGAAAATTAAGTAGGTGAAATTATGGCAGTTACAATAAATGATGTAGCAAAAGAAGCAGGTGTATCAATTACAACTGTTTCAAGAGTTCTTAATAATAATTATCCTGTAAAAAAAGAAACTAGAGAAATTATAGAAAGAGCTATAGAAAAACTTAATTATAATCCTAATGCTATGGCGAGGAGCTTGATAACTAAGAAAACATCAATGATAGGAGTAGTAGTTCCAGGTATTACAAATCTATTTTTCACGACTATTGTTGAAGAATTTGAAATAGGTCTTAAGAAAAAAGGTTATTCAATTTCATTGAGTAATACAGGAGGTAATCCAAAAGAAGAAAAGAAAATAGTTCAAAATATGATTTCAAGGCAAGTAGATGCAATATTGCTTATAGATCCCTCTATTAAAAACTTAGACGAAGGATATTATGAAAAAATTTCTAGAACAATACCTACTCTAATTGTAAACGGATGTGGAGAAGGGTATAAGGGCAATTTTTTATCTTATGATGAAAGTATAGGTACTAAAGAAGCTTTTGAATATTTGGTAAACTTAAACCATAAAAAAATTGCATTTATTAGAGGTGGAAGTAGTTATTCATATGATATAAAAGAAGATATATATCAAAAGGAGATTGAAAAGAACGAATTGGATTATAAAAAAATAGTAAGAGTTGGTGGAGGAAATAGTATTCATGTAGTAGAAGAAGTTAATGAAATAGTTAAGAGTATGTTACTAGGTAAAGAGAAACCAACTGCTATTTTTGCATGTAATGAAATTATGGCTATAGGGGTAGTTAATGCTTGTAAAGAGATGAGTATAGATATTCCAAAAGAAATATCTATTGTTGGATGCGACAATACATATCTTGCAAGTATATCTAGTCCCAAGTTATCAACAGTTGATTTAAAGATTCAACATATAGGCAAAAAAGCAGCCCAAGAGATTTTTAAAATAATAGATAATAAGACAGAAAAATATTATAAAATAAAACTAAAGACTTCTTTTATCAAAAGAGAAAGTTGCGGAGAAGCTATGTTTGATTACAAAATATAAAATAGATTTTACAAAAAAATGTACTCTAACAAAAGAGGAGTTTTATTCTTTGTTAGAGTGCATTTTTTTTGTTATTTAAGACTTTATCGTAGATTTGTAGTGTTTTTTCTGCTGTTTTAATCCATTTGAATTCAGCAGCTCTTTTTAGAGATTTTTCTATCAATTCTTCTTTCAATTCTTTATTGTTAAGAATTTTAATAATGTTTTTTTCTATTTCGTAGTGATCAAATGGATTTATCAAAATACCAGCATTAGCTACAACCTCTGGAATTGAAGAAATATTACTTGTAATTACAGGGGTTCCACAACACATAGCTTCAAGTGGTGGCAGACCAAAACCTTCATAAAGTGAAGGATATGCAAATAATTCAGCAGCATTATAAAAAATTGGAAGTTCTTTTGTTGGAAGGTAACCGGTAAATAATATTTGGTTATTTTCTATACCAAATTCTTGATATAAGCTATTACCATTATCTTTTCTAGCGCCACCTAGAACTAAATAGTAATCATCATTAAGCCATTTTTGAGCTTTTATAAAAGAGTGGATTAATGCTCTTACATTTTTTCTTTGGCTAAAGCCGCCAATATATAATATAAAGTTTTTATCGATTTTATATTTGTTTTTTAGAAAGTTTTTACACTTTTCTTTATTAAGAGGTTTGTATATTTTATCAGCAGCTAAAGGAGTAACATATACTTTTCCTTCGGCAGTAGGGAAAAAACGTAGTATATCTTTTTTTGAACATTCAGAAACTGTAATGATAGCATCAGATGCAGATATTATTGAAGGAACATCTTCTAAAAATTTTCTTAAGTATCCTTTACCCACAGTTTCAGGCAAAATATAAGGTATTAAATCATGTATTGTTATTATTTTATTATATGAGTTATGTGAATTTGTTTCTAATCCTATTCCGTTTTGAGGGATATGGTAAATATCAACATGAGATTTATTCAAATCATAAGGAATATAGACATTATTAAAAAATCTACTGTGTTTTTTTGATGTATATATTATATCTACATTATTTTTTTTAAAATTGCTATAGTTATTTTCTGACCAATAAAGTCTAAAATTATGATCACTAATATTAATGAGATTGGAAACTAAATTATCGGTATAAGTACCAATTCCGGTTCCTCTATACCAATTTATCCCTCTTGAATCAATTGCTATCTTCATAGTATCCTCCTCTAATTAACCTTATATATATAAAATATTATAAAAGAATGAATTGTGTGAATAGTTTAAGATAATCACAGAGTATTTTTAAATTACATATAATAAAATAGATTAATATATCGGAGGAACATAATTGGAAACAGAAGAAATAATTAAAGTTGTGGAGGATAATTATAATATTAATGCTACGGTAGTTGAAGAAAGAAAAAATATAATTAAAATTAAGGATAAAAATAAATGTTATTGTTTGAAGATTATTAAGTATAATTTTGGACATTTTTTATTTATATTAGAAGCTATTAATCATCTAATAAGAAATGATTTTCAATTTATCTCACAGTTTATAAAAACTAAAGATAATAAACAATATATTAAGCTAAATAATTCATATGCATATTTGATACCGTGGATTGAAGGAAGACACTCAAATTATAATAATGAAAAAGAGTTACGAGCTGTTACAGAAAAATTGGCTGACTTTCATATTAAAAGTAGAAATTTTCAGATTGAATCTAATTTTAATCCAAGAATTGCATGGTTTAAATGGATTGAAACCTTTGAAACAAGAAAAAATGAGATACTTGATTTTAAGAGAAGAATTAATGAAAAAAGTAATAAAAGTGAATTTGATTATTTGTATCTCAGTATTATGGAGAAAGAAATTAAAAGAGCAAATAATTCAATCGAGAAATTGAAAAAGAGCAACTATATGAAGTCTATGGAAAAAGAATTTAGGTTTAAAGGTTTTTGTCATCATGATATGGCTAATCATAATGTGTTAATTAAGGAAAATGGAGAGATTTATTTTATAGATTTTGACTATTGTATTTTAGATACTCATTTACATGATGTTTCAAGTTTACTAATTAGGAATATGAAATATGGTAATTGGGATGTAAAAAAAGCAGCGGAGATTATGAGTTGGTATAATTTCATTTATCCTTTTAATGAAGAAGATATAGAAATAATGGTAGCTTTTATAGAATTTCCACAAGATTATTGGCAAAGGGGTATTCAATATTATTGGGAAAAGAAACCATGGGGAGAAGAATTCTTTATTAATAAACTAACTAAATATATTAATGACATTGAGCGTAGAGGAAAATTTATAGATGAATTTGGACATAAAAAAATATGTCAAATTATTTAGTTAGGAGGATGTTTTGATGAAAAAAGGATTGATTTCATATATAAGTGAAAGTGGAATGATTTTATCAGAGGATACCAATAAGGTTAAATATAATAAAATAAATAATGATATGGTAATTAAACATTTCTATCTTATAGATGAATTTCATAGGAAAATTAAAGGGTATAGTCCTTCAATTAAGGAAAAACTTCCAGATAATAGAGGGGTTTTGTATAGAGAATTTAAAAATAAATATAATTTGTTTTCTTATTATTCTCATAAGTTAATTAAAGAAAGGCCATCTAATGATTTTGAAGACTTAATTTACAATTATAGAGAGGAAATTTTAAATTTAAGCCAAAGACCTTTTACTATTAATAATTATAAAACTTTTATGGATTCATTAAAAAGAAGTTATAAAAATAAGGAAATATGTTTGGGGAATACCTACCTTGATAATATATGGAAAAATGAACGAATTTATATAAGTGATATTAACGAATGTAGTTATAATTTATACGAGAATGATGTTTTGAGTTTATTGATAAAATTAAAAAGTAAAGGATTAGTTTTAGAGTGGGATAGTTTAGTTGATGACTATTGTAAAATAAAAAGAATAGATGAAGATGGCAAAAGATTAATGAATGACTTATTAAATTTCCCGTATTATTCAATAAAATCTACTTTAAAATATTTTAGAAATGAATATGAGAGTTCTTATGAAAAAATAGAGAAAAAATTTATAATAAGAGCTCATATTGAATTGAGTAGTTTTTAAAGGAGGGTGCTAAAGAAATGTTGTATGAAGTGAAGATAAAGAGTATGGAAGACCTGATTAAATATGATTTAAACATCGAAATTTTTGACAATTTTGAATTTGAAATTAAAGATATAATACCTGTTAGGAAAGTATTTATATTAGACACAAATAAAGGATATAAAATATTAAAAAAATTAAATATATCCGAAAAAGATATGGATTTTATTACACAAGGATTATGCTATATAAGAAGAAGAGGTTTTGAAAATGTCCTTAGAATTAATAAAACCAAAAAAAATCAGTTTTATTTTAGTTGGGATGGGGAATACTACTGTGTGATGGATTTAGTTAAAGGCAGAGAAAGTCAATATGATAACCCTATAGATATTGAAATATGCAGTGAATACATTTCAAAACTACATGCTGCATCAGAAGGATTTAAATACATTGATGATTATAGAAATAAAAGTGGTAGAGCAATAAAGTCACTTAGTCAAGAAATTGAGGAATTAAAACTATTTAAAGAATTAGCAAGTATTCAACCTCAAAAGGAATTTGATAAGATTTTTTTAAAAAATTATGATAGGATAGCTAAACAAGCTTTGAAAAGTATTAAAATTTTAGAGAAAGCAAATTATTATAAGGTGTGTAGCAAAGAAGATACTACAGTTCTTTGTCATCATGATCTAGCTAATCACAATATATTGATAGAAGGTGAAAGAGCCTATTTCATAGATTTTGATTATTCGATTATTGATTTGCGAGTTCATGATTTATGTAACTTTATACTTAAAGTAGAAAAAAACTGTAAATACGAAATAGAACAATTTGATTCTATTATAAAAACATACGAGAAATATAAAAAGCTTAGTGATGAAGAAAGAAAAATACTTTTAGCGTATATGTATTTTCCAAAGGATTTATATCACTTAGCTAAAAATTACTATACAAGGAAAAAACAATGGTATTATGAAACATTTGTGAATAGAATTAAAGATAAAATTGAATTGAATTATTTAAAAAGTGAATTTTTAGACAAGGTTGAAAAAAATTTTATTAAAACAAATGAAATTTTGGACTAAATATTATATAATAGAGTGTATCTATATAATATAGTTCATTAAGGAGGAAGAAATATGTACGAAAAACAAGTAGAGATTATTAACGAAACTGGTTTACATGCTAGACCTGCTTCATTATTTATTTCAGAAGCAATGAAATTTAAGAGTAATATAACATTAGTAAAAGAAGGTAAATCAGCTAATGGTAAAAGTATGCTGAATGTATTATCTCTTGGTTTGAATAAAGGAGCAGTGATCACTATAAAAGCTGAAGGTGATGACGAGCAGTTAGCAGTAGAAAAACTTGTAGATTTTATTGCTAATCTTCAAGAGTAATTATTTGGGCAATTACAAAATAATTGATTTTGTGATTGTCTTTATTCTTTTTTTGTGATTTTTTGAAGTGCTTAAAAATCTGGTTATACAAGGTTACACCATAAAACTTTATTTATACTTGTTCAAAATTTTTGTGAAGTTTCAAGTTTTGGACAAGTATAAATATATAGTTGAGTTGGAACGGATGTAATGTCAATAGCTTAAATTTTTATCAGATTCATTAAATTAGTTACTAGATACGCATAAATGTCACTATTATAGAAAAAATTCAAAATAATTGATTGGGTAAATATATCGCTATTATTTGAAGAAAAAATAATAGGACCGATAATAATTAATACAATTACAATAACTATAATACTTGAAAAAGCATTAAATAGAAACCCTAGTGAATTGTTGGCAAAAGAAAGCTTCTTTGATTTTTTTATGGATTTATTAATTATTGATGTAATAATTGAAAGAATAAGTAAAAGTGCTAAAAAAGTAATTAATATTCCTAGAGAAGAAATAATTAATCCAGTAAAGGAAGAAGATATAGATTGTCCTACTTTTAAGATGTTATTATTAAGTAAATTTTGAATATATGAAATACTGTTAGAAAAAATTCCTTCCATAGATTTAGAACCTGAAAAAAGATCTCCTGACAATTCTATTTTACCAGCATCTATTCCTAGTGCATCAAGTGTCATAGTGTGAAATCTTTCTATTATGTAATTATTGATGGTATCTTTTAAAGATGAATTCCAGAGGAAATTTGTTGCAATGGGAGAAAAGATTTTTGTTCCTATTATTGCCGCTACATACTTAGCTAATGAAATTAAACTTAGCCAAAAGCCTTTAATGTAGCCAATTATACCTGCGATTACTATAATTGCAATGATAATAAAATCAACATTATTCATTTTGCACCTGCCTTCTTAATTTTTAATTTTATTTGATGAACTATCAAAATATTTGTTTTTACATACTTATGTCTATTATAACAAAAGAATGTAGATAATGTTATTAAAGTCATAGTAAATATAAAAAAAATGGACAAAATAATATGGAGGTAAACTATAAGGAGG
>DAOUPR010000179.1 GCA_030626065.1 Clostridium sp.
ATATGGATGTGATTAAGGAAAGAGATGTTAAATTCTTAAATCCATTTATACCAATGGATTCGGAAAAAAGACTTGCTAAGAGGTTGTATCAAGAATTAAAAGTATTTGGAATATCAAAGAAAGAAATTTATAATGCAGCAAAATTAGCTTGGGATGAGAGAGATAACTTTAAAATTGATATGAGAAACAAAGGTGAAGAGGTACTTAAATATTTAGAGGATACAGGTAAAAAAGGTATTGTTTTAGCAGGCCGACCATATCATGTTGATCCAGAGATTAATCATGGTATAGCAGATTTAATAACTGAGTTTGATATGGCAGTTTTAACGGAAGATTCTGTAGCTCATTTAGGGGAAGTTCAAAGACCGCTTAGGATAGTAGACCAATGGGTATATCATTCTAGATTATATGCGGCAGCACATTTGGTAGCTCAAAAAGATAATTTAGAGCTTGTACAATTAAATTCTTTTGGATGTGGGCTAGATGCTGTAACTACAGATCAAGTACAAGAAATACTAAAAGGTCATGATAAGATATATACAACACTAAAAATAGATGAGGTTAATAATCTAGGCGCTGCTAGAATAAGAATAAGGTCATTAAAAGCAGCTATGGATGAAAGGCAGAAAAATGGATTTGAAAGAGTTAATAGGTATGAGTTAGTAGAAAAAGTTCCATTTACAGAAGAAATGAGAAAAACTCATACTATATTAGCGCCACAGATGGCACCTATTCATTTTGAATTAGTAAAAGAAACTTTTAATTCTGAAAATTATAATTTTGAAATACTTCCTTCAGTTGACTATAATGCTGTTGAAGAGGGCTTAAAATATGTAAATAATGATGCCTGCTATCCTTCTATAATTGTTGTAGGACAAATGATGGAAGCGTTAAAATCAGGAAAATATGATTTAAATAATACATCTTTAATTATTTCACAAACAGGTGGAGGATGTAGAGCAACGAATTATATTGGTTTTTTAAGAAAGGCATTAAAGGATGCAGGGATGGCACAAATACCAGTTATATCTTTAAATGCAGGTGGATTAGAGAGTAATCCAGGATTTAAACTTGATTTGAATATAGCAAAAAAAGGATTGCTAGCCCTATTGTTTGGTGATTTATTTATGAGAGTTCTATATAGGGTTAGACCATATGAACTTGTAGAAGGTTCAGCTAATAAATTATATGAGAAATGGATGGAAAAGTGTAAAGTAGTTGTAAGAGAGTGTGATGTAAAAACTTCAAAGCAGTATATGAGGGAGATAGTGGAGGAATTTGACGATTTGCCTATTACTAGTATTATAAAACCTAAGGTAGGAGTGGTAGGAGAAATACTTGTTAAATATCACCCAACAGCAAATAATCAGATTGTTGATGTTTTAGAAAAAGAAGGGGCAGAAGCTGTAGTTCCTGATTTAACAGACTTTTTCTTATACAGTGCGTATAATTCAACATTTAAATATAATAAATTGTCAGGTGAATTAAAATCTAAACTTACAAGTGATGTAGTTATTGCTTTTATAGAGAAATATAGAAAAGAAATGAAAAAGGCCCTTAAAGAAAGTAAAAGATTTAATTCTTTTGAAACTATTAAAAATATGGGAAAAGGTGCAGAACCTATACTGTCTTTAGGAAATCAAACAGGAGAAGGATGGTTTTTAACAGCAGAAATGGTTGAGCTAATTCAAACAGGAGTTAAGAATATTGTTTGTGTGCAACCTTTTGCTTGTCTACCTAATCATGTAACAGGAAAAGGTATGATTAAAGAGCTTAGAAGAAGGTATAAAAAAGCTAATATTGTAGCAGTTGATTATGATCCAGGTGCATCTGAGGTAAATCAACTTAATAGAATTAAATTAATGCTTTCAGTGGCAAATAAAAATCTTTCAGAAGAAATTATTGAGGATAAAGCTATTAGAACTACAAATATTGATAATGAGGAGCTTAATTTATCTACTACATAAAAAATAAATTAATATAAAAAAAAGTAGAGTTGGCATAATGCCAACTCTTTTGTTAAGGTTAGTTTTATAAAACTATATATAATAAATTAATTGTTTTTAATGTCATAATTCATAATTATTTCTTTTGCTTTTAGAATTGAAGTAGCACTCATTGAGAATTCATCTAACCCATATTCAACTAATGTTGGTATAACAGTTTCATCTCCTGCAGCTTCTCCACACATTCCACACCATTTTCCTTCTTTATGTGCAGCATCTATAGTCATTTTGATTAATCTTAATACTGCAGGGTGCATTGGATCATAAAGATAAGAAACTTTTTCATTCATTCTATCAGCAGCTAATGTATATTGAATAAGGTCATTAGTTCCTATAGAGAAGAAATCTACATGTTTTGCTAATTCATCAGCACATACAGCAGCAGCTGGAATTTCTACCATCATACCAACTTCTAAATCTGCATTAAATTCTTTTCCTTCTGATTTTAATTCATCCATACATTCACTTAAAACTTCTTTAGCTTGTAGGAACTCACTAAGTGATGAAATCATTGGGAACATTATTTTTAAGTTACCAAATTTAGAGGCTCTAAGTAAGGCTCTTAATTGAATTTTGAATATATCTGTTTTATCAAGACATAGTCTTATAGCTCTATAACCTAAGAATGGGTTCATTTCTTCAGGCATTTCTAAGTATGATAATTGTTTATCTCCACCGATGTCTAAAGTTCTTATTACAACAGGCTTTTGCCCCATTTTTTCTGTTACATATTTATAAGCTTTGAATTGTTCTTCTTCAGTAGGCATTGAGTCTCTGTCCATGTATAAGAATTCAGTTCTAAATAAGCCAATACCTTCTCCACCATTTTCAAGAACTTGATTAACATCTTCAGCTTTACCGATATTACCAGCAACATCCACTTCGCGGCCATCTTTAGTTTTTGTATTAACAGAGATAAGGGTTTTTAATCTTTCTTTTTCTTTTTCAAATGATTGTATTTTTTCTTCGTATTCTTTTATGATATCTTCTGAAGGGTTTAAAATAACAACACCTTCTGCTCCATCAACAACGACTATATCACCATTTTTAGCTACTTCAGTTATATCTTTTAGTCCAACTACTGCAGGTATTTCTAATGTTCTTGCCATAATTGCACTGTGAGAAGTTCTTCCGCCTATATTTGTTAAGAAAGCAACTACTTTTGATTTATCTAGCTGAGCAGTATCAGATGGAGTTAGGTCATGAGCAACAACTATTGAATTAGCTTCCATTTCGCCCATTGCATCTACACTTACACCTGCTAGGTTTCTAAGTACTCTAAGACCAACATCTTTAATATCAGCAGCTCTTTCTCTCATATATTCATCATCCATTGATGCAAAAATATTAACATACATTTCTACTACATCATTTAAAGCTTTCTCGGCATTTAGGGATTCTCCTTCAATTTTAGCAATAACAGCTCCAGATAATTCAGGGTCTGCTAAAACCATTATATGACTTGCGAAAACAGCGGCTTTATCTGCACCAATTTCTTTTTCAGCTTTATCTTTTATTTTTTCAAGTTGAGTTTTAGAATCTTCAAGTGCTTTATCTAATCTAGCTTTTTCCTCTTCGATGTCTGAAATCTTAGTATCTGTAATTTTTATTTCCTCATCAATTTTTAATACGATTTTACCAATTGCATATCCTTTAGAAGCAGCAATTCCTTTTATCATAATAAATTCCTCCATTCGTTTATATTATTAATATAAAAAGTAAAAATTATATATATTATTTTAGATTAGTCCGAAGTATATTAAAGCAATAATTATGCCAAATATATAGAAATCGTGACATAATACTGATATAATTGACTATAAGAGGATTAAGCGAATAAATGGGAAAAATAAACAAATTTTATAGTTGATAAAAAATATCAGGAAAATTGTAAAATGTAATATAAAAATGAATACGTTTTATTAATAAATGGATTTGTATAGATAGTTTTAGCATCAAACTAGGGTTTGTAGCTTGTTGATAAAAAATATCAACACTTTAAAAGAAAATGGATAAATTTTATCAATCAAAGGAGCCGTTATGTTTAAAAGAAATATTATAATTAATTTTGAAGATGGAATACATACAAGAATAGCAGCAATGATAGTACAGAAGGCTGATGCTATTAAAATGCATAGTGAAGTAGAACTTTATATAAAAAAAGCTAACTCTGAACCTATTGCAATAAGTATATTAGCTTTGATTTCTTTAAGAATAATGTTGGGTGAAGAAATTGAAATATCTTGCAGAGAAGAGAGTCTGATTGCCAAAAGAGCAGTTATTGAATTGGTAGAGTATATTGAAAATGAATTTAATAAAAATAAAAATAAGACTAGGATGACAAGTCTAGATGCTATTTTAGAAGAAAATGTTATTGCAAATGAGCAAATAATTCAAAGTATTCCTGTAGGAATAATTGTTATTGATGTAGATGCTAATATTACTTTAATGAATAATTACGGGCTAAATCTTCTTGAAAAAGAAAGTGAAGAAGTAGTTGGCAAATATGTAAAGGATATAATTCCTACATCAGACCTTCCCAACATATTAATAAATCAAAAAAAACAGTTTGGAAGTATTCAACATATAAATGAACATATAGTAATAGTTAACAGGTCGCCTATAATTTCAAACGATAAAGTAATAGGCTCAGTGGGGATTTTTCAAGATATTTCAGAATTAGTGGGTGTAAAAGAATTAAACGAAAAATTAAAGAGAATATTGGAAACAACTAATGAGTTAATTTGTTTTGTAGATGAAAAAAGAAGAATAACATATGTAAATCCTGCATATAAAAAATGTTTTAATATAGATGAAAAAGATATTGTAGGTAAGGACCTAGCAGAAATATCTCCAGATGGCATTAGAATGAAGGTATATAATACAAAAATAAAAATATACAATGAAATCACAGTGGAAAAAGGAATTAAGCTTATTTCAAGTGTACATCCTATTTTTATTGAAGATAAATTTAAAGGTGTTATATCAATAGGAAAGCCTGTTGATGAAATAAAAGAACTTGTGACTAAATTAAATAAATATGAAGAGGAATTAAACTATTATAAAGGGGAATTAATGAGGCAAGATAAGCTTAATAGTTCTTTTCATAATATTATAGGCAATAGTGATAGTTTAAAAGATTGTATTCTTATGGCAGATAAAGCAGCTAGATTTACTTCTACTGTTTTAATTAGAGGAGAAAGTGGTACGGGTAAAGAACTTATAGCTAAAGCAATCCATAATAGTAGTGAAAGGGCAGATAAACCTTTTGTAAGAGTTAATTGTGCGGCTATTCCTGAAAATTTAGTTGAAAGTGAATTATTTGGGTATATTAAAGGGGCTTTCACTGGAGCGTTGAAGGATAAGCCAGGAAAATTTTCTATTGCTAATGGAGGAACAATTTTTCTAGATGAAATTGGTGATTTGCCAAAATCAATGCAGGTGAAATTACTTAGAGTGTTACAAGAAAAAGAATTTGATCCAATAGGAAGTTTAAAGACTGAGAAAGTTGATGTAAGGATAATTACAGCTACAAATAAAAATTTAGAAGAAATGATGCGAAAGGAAGAATTTAGAGAAGACCTTTATTATAGATTAAATATTATTTGTATAGCACTTCCTCCTCTTAGAAATAGAAAAGAGGATATTAACTTATTAACTGAGCATTTTATTAAGAAATTAAGTGATAAAATGGGGAGGCATATAGTTGAAATAGAAAATGAAGTATTGAATTTATTCCAAAAATATGAATGGCCAGGGAATATAAGGGAATTACAAAATATTATTGAAAGAGCTATAAATATTTGTGATAACGGCACTATAACTGCAAAAGATTTGCCTATGTATATAAGTAATCTTAAAGAGAAAAGTTATAAATTAATAAATACTGTCAATGGTGAAGTTGCAACTATGGAAGAATACGAGAAAGAGATAATTGAAGCGGCAATTAAAAAATATGGTAGCTATAATAAGGCAGGTAAAGCTTTGGGACTTACTCATAGGACTATTTCTCTTAAATGTAAGAAGTATGGGATTGAAAACTAATGCACAATGCATATTAGAAAAAAATGCACAATGCACAATTGAGGTTGATTTTCTTCGTTCCTCAGAAAATCTTTAATTTAATAAAAGCAATAAAAGCAATAAAAGCAATAAAAGCAATAAAAAAGTGTGAGAATAGAGAAATCAAATGGAAATATTACTTTAACAAGGGAATCTGTTAAAAATTCTAATAGAACTAACAAAAAAACAATCTAGTAGAAAGTAATTCTAAAAGCTGGGAAACCAGCTTTGCTGCTTTTTGTGGTATTCCTAATATTGTTTATAAGCAGAAGTTATGTTTTTATATAAAGTTTTTATTATTGTTTAATGTGCAGAGTGCAAATTGCAATGTGCAATTAATGAGGATTTTCTTTTCTTTGATCAG
>DAOUPR010000124.1 GCA_030626065.1 Clostridium sp.
AATGAGGAAATCATCCATCATTTCACACTTCACTCTTCACATTTCACACTATTAATAAAACAATACTATATAAATCAACAACTCTTTAAAACAAAGCCTAATATAAAAGAAGATTGCAGTTTGCAAATTGCACTCTTTATTTAAAAAGCTCTGCACTCTATGGATAAAAAAGTTCACCCCAAAGGGTGAACTTTTTTATCCATTTAAATAGCTATATCCCATCAAAAATTCATCTACAGATTTTGCAGTTTTTCTTCCATCTGCTATTGCTTTTACAACAAGTGATTGTCCATTCTTCATATCTCCAGCTGAAAAGAAACCTTTAACATTTGTTTTATTATCTTCATCTGTAAGTATGTTTCCTCTCTTATCATAATTAACACCTAATTCATCTAATAATCCATCATGTTCTGGATGAACAAATCCCATAGAAAGTAAAATCAAATCTACTTTTAAATCAAACTCACTATTTTCTTTTTCTTTCATAATCCATCTTCCACTATCATCTTTGGACCATTCTACTTCTACACCTTTAATTGCTTTAACCTTACCTTTTTGTCCAATAATTTCTTTTGTAGAAACATTCCACCTTCTCTCACAACCTTCTTCATGAGATGTTGTAGTCTTTAAAGTTTTTGGGAATAATGGCCAAGGCATTGTTTCATCTCTTTCTTCTGGCGGCTTAGGTAATATTTCAAATTGATAAACTTCTTTTGCGCCTTGTCTTATTGAAGTACCAACACAATCTGAACCTGTGTCTCCTCCACCAATAACTAAGACCACTTTATCTTTTGCTAAAATATCTTTATCCTCGAATTCTACTCCAGATACCCTTTTATTTTGTTGTTTAAGAAAATCAACTGCAAAATAAGTTCCTTCAAATTCTCTTCCCTTTACAGTTAAATCTCTAGGCACAGTAGATCCTCCAGTTAATACTACAGCATCAAACTCATCTTTTAATTTATCTACTCCTATATCTACTCCTACATTTACCTTAACTTTGAATGTTATACCTTCCTTTTCCATTAACTTAATGCGTCTATCTACAACTTTTTTATCAAGTTTAAAATCAGGAATTCCATACCTTAATAATCCACCAATTTTATTCTCTCTTTCAAAAACTGTTACTTCATGCCCTACTAAATTCAATTCTGCTGCAGTAGCTAATCCTGCAGGACCTGATCCAATTACTGCAACTTTCTTACCAGTTCTAACTTTTGGTGGATTCGGCTTTACCAAACCTTCTTCAAATGCTCTCTCAATAATTGTATATTCCAATTCTCTAATAGATACTGCTTTTGCATTATATCCAAGTGTACATGAAGCTTCACACAGAGCAGGACATATCCTACCTGTGAATTCCGGAAAATTATTAGTCATTATTAATCTTTTATAAGCTGCTTTCCATTCTCCTCTATAAGCCATATCATTAAAGTCAGGCGCTAAATTTCCAAGTGGACACCCCCAGTTACAAAATGGAGTCCCACAATTCATACACCTAGCCGCTTGTTCTTTTATTTCTTCTTCTTCCAATGGTAGATAAATCTCTTCATAATCTTTTACTCTTTCTTTTATTGATCTTTTATTAAAATTTTTCCTATCAATTTCTTTAAATGCACCTTTTTTCCCCATCATTCACACCCCCTTATGAAGCCTTTTCTTCTTTTCTATTTCTTTCTAAGATTTTTCTGAAAGCCGTCGGAATAATTTTTACAAATTTATCAATATATTGTTCCCAATTATTTAATATTCTCTCTGCTTTTTCACTTTCTGTATATTCATAATGTTCTTTAATCAAATCATAAACTATTTCTACTTCTTCTGTATCAAGCTTTTCATGAAGTTCTAAATTATCTTGTCTACAATTTTCTTTTATACTGTCGTCTTCATTAAGAACATATGCTATTCCGCCACTCATACCAGCACCAAAATTTCTATTAGTACTACCAAGAACAACTACTGTTCCTCCTGTCATATACTCACAACAATGCTCTCCTACACCTTCTACCACCGCTGATGCTCCACTATTTCTTACAGCAAATCTTTCTCCTACCATACCATTTACAAATAATTTACCCGAAGTAGCACCATAAAGTATTGTATTACCTGCTATATAGTTTTCTTCTGCTATAAACCCTGCATTTTTAGGTGTTTTTAATGCAACTTTAGCTCCTGATAATGCCTTACAAACATAATCATTTGCATCACCTTCAAGTATCATCGTTAACCCCTTCATACCAAAAGCACCAAAACTTTGTCCTGCTGATCCATAGAAATTTAGTTTTATAGTATCTTCTGGAAGTCCTTCTGAACCATAAATTTTAGCAATTCTTCCACTCAGCATAGCTCCAACGGTTCTATCTACATTATTAATCTCAAAACTACCTCTTACCTGTTTATTATCATTCAAAGCCGGCTCAGCCACTTGAATTAAATCATAATCCATAGATCTGTTTATACCATGATCTTGTGCTATTACACAGTATGGCTTTATTCTCATAGGCATATCAGGTTTATAAAGTATACTTGATAGATCAAGACCTTTAGCTTTATAATGATCTATTGCTTTTTTAGATTCAAGCTTATCTACTCTTCCTATCATTTCATTCATAGTTCTAAATCCTAATAGTGCCATATATTCTCTTACTTCTTGAGCTACAAATTTAAAATAATTAATTAAATACTCTGGTTTACCTTTAAAACATTTTCTTAAATCAGGATCTTGAGTCGCTACTCCCATACTACAATTATTACTATGGCAATCTCTTAATAGAACACAACCCATGATAACTAGTGGAGCTGTTGCAAATCCGTACTCTTCAGCACCTAATAAAGCTGCAATAACAACATCTCTACCTGTTTTTAGTTGTCCATCAGTTTGCAGTCTAACTCTACTTCTTAAATTATTTAATAAAAGTACTTGATGCGCTTCTGATAATCCTATTTCCCATGGAATACCTGCATATCTTATTGAAGATAATGGCGCAGCTCCTGTTCCTCCATCATGTCCACTAATAAGAATCATATCTGCATGAGCCTTTGCAACTCCAGCAGCAACAGTACCTACTCCAACTTCTGACACAAGCTTAACACTAATTCTTGCATCTGGATTTACACATTTTAAATCATATATTAATTGGGATAAATCTTCTATTGAATAAATATCATGATGTGGTGGTGGTGAAATTAAATCAATACCAGGTGTAGCATGTCTTATTTTCGCAATAAACTTATCTACTTTTTTCCCTGGTAGATGTCCACCTTCACCAGGTTTTGCACCCTGTGATACCTTAATTTGTAATTCATTTGCATTTACTAAATAATTTGCTGTAACACCAAATCTACCTGATGCAACCTGCTTAACTGCACTTCTTTTATCATTTCCATACTTGTCTACCTTAAATCTAGCTTCATCTTCTCCACCTTCACCTGAATTAGACCTTGCTCCGATTTTATTCATTGCAATTGCAATAGTTTCATGAGCTTCTTTACTTAAAGACCCCATTGACATTGCTCCTGTACAAAATCTCTTAAGAATTTCGCTAACTGGTTCTACCTCTTCTATAGGAATGGATTTACCTTTTTTAATATCCATTAATCCTCTAAGAGTACATAAATTTTTACTTTGGTTATTTATTAATCCTGCATATTCTTTATATAAATCATAGTCATTTCTTCTTGATGAAAGCTGTAATTTATAAATTGAATCCGGATTAAATAAATGAAATTCACCATTTTTTCTCCATGAATATAATCCACCAACTTCTAATTCATCATTAGGTTTTCTCAGTCTATCAAAAGCTTTATTGTGTCTCATAAGAACTTCTTCACCTACTGTATCAAGTCCTATACCACCAATTCTAGTAGGTGTTCCACAAAAATACTTATCAACAAATTCATCGGATAGTCCCAGTGCTTCAAATATTTGTGCACCATGATAACTTTGTATCGTACAAATACCCATTTTAGATAATATTTTCATTAACCCCTTATTAACAGCATTAATATAATTTTCTACACCTTGGTCTTCTGTATCTACTTCTAATTTATTTTCACGATATAAATCTTTTATAGTTTCATAAGCTAAATATGGATTTACTGCTGTTGCCCCATATGCTATTAGTTGAGCAAAATGAGTAGTCTCTCTTGCTTCTCCTGTCTCAACAATCAATGATATCTTTGTTCTTGTTTTTTCTTTTATCAAATGATGCTGTATAGCAGATACTGCAAGCAAACTAGGTATAGCTGCTTCATAACCATCTACTTTTTTATCAGATAAAACTAAAATATTATATCCTTCTTTTACTCTTCTAGATGCTCTACTACAAATCAAATCAAGAGCTCTTTTAAATCCATCTATTCCACTATCAGTTTTAAATGTAGTAGGAATTGTTGTAGTTTTAAATTCTTCATTTCTAAGCGACTTTATCCTTTTCATATCTAAATCTGATAAAATCGGTGTTTCAAGTAGATAGTAAGGATGGTAGTCAACTTCCTTATGCAATATATTATCTTGTGATCCAATATAATTCTGAAGCGACATAACAATTCCTTCTCTTATTGGATCTATTGCTGGATTCGTAACCTGTGCAAAGAGTTGTCTAAAATAATTGAATAATAACTGCGGTCTATTTGATAATACGGCTAAAGGTGTATCATTCCCCATAGAACCTATTGGTTCTTTGCTTTCATCAGCCATAAATTTTACGACTTTAGTTAAATCTTCTAATGTATATCCAAAAGCTTGTTGCCTCTCTTTTAAGCTTTCTTTCCTTACATCTAAAACTCTTTCTTCAACTTTAATATCCTTTAATGAATATTTAGATTGTTTAACTATTTCTTCATAAGGTTTCTTTAATATAATATTTTTCTTTATCTCTTCATCGTAAAAAATCTGTCCTTTTATAGTATCAACAATCATCATCTTACCAGGATCTAATTTACCTTTTTCCAATATCTCTTCAGGATTAAAATTGATAACCCCATATTCTGATGCCATCACAATCTGACCACCATTAGTGATTACATATTTTGCTGGTCTAAGACCATTTCTATCCAAAGTAGCTCCAATTCTATCACCGTCTGTAAAAAATACAGCAGCTGGTCCATCCCAAGGTTCAATAAAAGAACCATGATATTCATAAAAAGCTTTTTCATGAGATGACATATCTTCATCATTTTCCCAAGCTTCTGGAATTAACATCATCATTGCATGTTCTATTTCTCTATCATCTTTTACTAATAATTCAAAAGCATTATCCAAAGAAGCAGAGTCACTACAATTAGGAGTAATAATTGGAAATAATTTCTCTAAATCTTTTCCAAATTTTTTAGTTTTTAATACCCCTTCACGAGCATTCATCCAGTTCCTATTTCCTCTAATTGTATTTATTTCACCATTGTGAGCTAAATATCTAAACGGTTGCGCTAAATCCCAAGTTGGAAATGTATTAGTACTAAATCTTTGATGAACTAAAGCTAATGCACTCTTGAAATTAATATCATTCAAGTCAAGATAGAATCCACTTATTTGGTCTGCTAAAAGTAATCCTTTGTATACAATATTTTTATTTGAAAGACTACAAATATAGAAATACTCGGTACCTCTTTCCAAAAGTCTATTAACTTCATTTTCTGTTCTTTTTCTTATAATATATAATTTCTTATCAAATTCTTCATAACTTTTATTATTTTTATCAATAAATAACTGTCTAACAATTGGTTGTGTTCCTTTTGCTGATTCTCCTATTCCTCTATTATCAACAGGGACTGTTCTCCAACCTAATAATTTTAAGCCCTCTTCTTCTACTGCTCTTTCAAAAATACCTTCACATTGATATCTAAGTGCAGGCTCTTTAGGTAAAAAAGTCATACCTACAGCATAATCTCCAGGGGCTGATAATTCTATTCCAATATTATCACAAGTAATTCGGAAAAACTCATCTGGTATCTGAACCATTATGCCAGCTCCATCACCGGTTTTAGGATCAGATCCTACCGCTCCCCTGTGTTCCAGCTTCCATAATATTTTCAATCCATCTTTTACTATTCCGTGAGTTTTTTCACCTTTGATATTTGCTATAAATCCAACTCCACAATTATCTTTTTCAAATTGCGGGTCATATAATCCCTGTTTTACAGGAAATCCCCTTCTAATATCCATTATAATTCCTCCTATACTAATTACGAATTATACCCCATAGTCTTTAAATAAAAATTAGATTACTAAATATTATATAATTTTTTATGCTTTTTTTCAACATTAATAACTAATATCTATTAAATTATTAATGTAATCATTGTTAAATTACTTTATTTATAGTATTCATTCCCTCTTTCATTAATAGTTTCTATAAAAAAAGGACAAGCTTACAAAAATACATCTTTATAAGTTTATCCTTATTCATAATTATTCACTTTTATAATAAATATTCCAATCAAATATACTGCAATTTTTTCATAAATTAATTTACTCTATTCTCTCTTCTTCTGCATTACTTGAAATGCTAAAGGCCATTGTTTGAAAATCGCTATAACTTTGAGGTGTTTTTTTAATAAACTTAATCATTCTGCCACTTTCATCATAAACTTCTGTAATCCCTTTTGTTGAATTTGACTTAAAAATTATATCTCCTACCCTATATTCATACACATCTCTGTTTATAAACATTTTCTACCTCCTATAACTCTATAGATAGCCTATTACTCAATTTCTCCTACATCAACCAATTCCTTAACATAAGCACCTTCAATTGCTTTAGTATCTAGAAATCTTATTTGAGCTATTCTAGCTATTTTATCATATCCTTCTATCCATACTGGATGACCATTATAAAGAATCTTATGATTTTGATTTGATTGAACAATTTCTTCTAATTTGTCAAGTTGCATGTTTAACGCCCCCTTAATTATTTGGCTATGTTTTAAATAATTGTTGATTTATAAGGTATTGTTTGAATCAATAGTTTTTATTTATAAAATATTAGCAATGTTCAATTAGCAATTAGCAATTAAGGTGTATTTTGCTACGCAAAATCTTTAAATTAATTAAATAATTAAAGATTCTCGACCGCAGGTAGAGAATTAACCTTAATTGCACATTGCTAATTGCTAATTGATAATTATTATTTGAACTAAACTAATTTACTTAGCAAAAGTTTTAATATCTACAATATCCTAAAACAGAACCAATTATTTAATAACTATTTCCGTTCACTATGATATTAGTATTACTATTCAATCGAAAATTATGTAATATAATTTCAAGAATTATGTTTATTTTTTTATTAATATGGAAATAATTACAGGAAAAGGAGGTGGTTTTGATGAAATTTCTTAAAAAACCATTATTTTTAATCATTACAATTGTACTAGTAGCTACCAGTCTAATATTAATTGTTACTTTTACTAATACAAATAAGGATTCAGATGAAGCTGTTCAAGTAAAAAATAATTCTCAGAATGAAATTAAAAATGAATCTACTAATAGTGATTTAACAGAAGAAGAAAATAATGAAGATAACGAAAAAATCAATAAAGAAACTACTGTTGAAGATGAATATTACAAATATACTGTAGAAGAAGGAGATAGCCTTTATTCTATATCTACAAAAGAGGTGTCATGGACATCATATTCTAATGCATTAAAAATGATTACTGAGATGAATAATTTAATTGAAACAGATGCTCTCCACGTTGGCGAAGTTCTCCTTATTCCAGTAAATGATATTGATACTTCAAATTGTACTTCTTATACTATAGAAGAAGGCGACACTTTATATGGTATAGTTTCTGATTTTTATTCAAATATTGACACTGAATGTAGTATTCAATCTATAATGGATAAAAACGATATTTACGACCCAAAAGAATTAACTTCTGGTAGACAAATTTTCCTTCCAGATGTTTCTCAAGTAGTCTCATCTAACACTAATGATACTACTTGTACCGCTAACACTACCGATACCGCTGCTGATACTGATATTACTAATACTATCGATTAATAAAAAAGAGATATTTTAGCTTTGCTAAAATATCTCTTTTTCATTCACTAATTTATCTCTTCTTCATAATATTTTGGTTATGTTTTAAAGAATTGTTGATTTATAAAACCTTGTTTCTATTAATAGTTTTATTTATAATCAATTTGCAATTATTGTTGATTTTCTTCCCTTTGGTCATAAAATCTTTAATTATTAAATTAATTGAAAGATTTTGCATAGCAAAATCATCCTTAATTGTGCACTGTGCATTGTGCATTGTGCATTGTGCATTGTGCATTGATAATTATGCATTGATAATTATTCATTGATAATAGTATTATTTAATAAAAACAGGTTTAGTATTCCAAATCTCATTTGCATATGCTCTAATTGTATTATCTGAAGAAAAAATACCAGAATGTGCAATATTAGTTATAGACATTTCCAACCATTTATCTCTATTTCTATACAATTGGTCTATTGAATCTTGAGCTTTAACGTAAGAATCAAAATCTTTTAAAACAAAGTACTCATCATTTGAATTAATTAAAGCATTATATATTAATTTAAATTCTTCATGAGAAACTCCATAATAACCATCCACCATTTGGTCAATGACTCTCTTTACTCGATTATCATTATAATAATAATCTCTTGAACAATATCCACC
>DAOUPR010000021.1 GCA_030626065.1 Clostridium sp.
GAGGGGATAGCAACCAAGCGTTCTAAATCTTACCTTTCTCAAAACTACTTCTTCATCAGGTAATAGCTTCATACGATCATCGTCAACCATTATAATATTGTTGTCACGATAGATTATTGGTCTTTCTTTTGCAAAATATAAAGGTACAATATCAATTTTCTCACGTCTAATATACTGCCAAATATCTTTTTCAGTCCAATTTGATATTGGAAAAACCCTGATACTCTCGCCTTTATTAATCTTTGTATTGTACAATTTCCACATTTCTGGTCTTTGATTCTTTGGATCCCATGCATGGGCTGAATTCCGAAATGAGAAAATCCTTTCTTTCGCTCTAGATTTTTCCTCATCTCTTCTGCCACCACCAAAAGCAGCGGTAAAACCATATTTATCAAGAGCATCTTTAAGTGCTTGTGTTTTCATAATATCTGTATATGCAGGACCGTGATCAAAAGGATTAATCCTTTGTTGTACACCGTCCATGTTTGTATATACTAACATCTCAATACCTAGCTCTTCTGCTTTTCTATTCCGAAATTCTATCATCTCTTTAAATTTCCAAGTTGTGTCTATATGCATAAAAGGAAATGGTGGCCTCTCTGGATAAAAAGCCTTCATAGCAAGATGTAACATAACCGAACTGTCTTTACCTATGGAGTAAAGCATCACTGGCTTTTCACATTCTGCAGCAACTTCTCTAATTATATATATTGCTTCAGCTTCTAGCTGGTCTAAATGTGTCAACTCTTTCATAAATCTCTCCTCCTTATATCCATATGTTTTCTTTCTTGTTTACTACATAGAACCCTTTTTCATTTAAGTTATTTTTACGATTATAAAGCATCTCTGTTCCATCCATTTGTTTAAATATGCCACCAGCTTCTTCTACAATGCATTGCATTGCAGCTGTATCCCATTCAGACGTTAATCCAAAGCGGTAATATACGTCGGCTTGTCCACTTGCAACCATACAGCCTTTTAATGAGCTACCTGCTGTAAGGGTCTCTTTAATTTTATCTTTATTCGCTTCAACAAGCCTTTCTTCTTTTTCAGACGCATGAGACTTACTTCCAACCATAATAATATCTTTTATCTTATCTGTAACTTGAAGTCTACTAATCTCACCAGTTTCAACTTTTTCTAAATAGGCACCCTTTCCTTTACTAGCAAAATAGAGTTCTTTTGTAACTGGCACATAAATAACCCCCATTACAACCTTATGTTTATAGGCTAATGCAATATTCACAGTAAACTGTCTATTTCTTTTTATAAATTCTTTCGTTCCATCCAATGGGTCAACAATAAAACAAAAGTCATTCTTCAGCCTACTTTTATCGTCCCTTGATTCTTCTGAGAGAATTGCGTAGCCAGAGAAATTCTCTTTTAAGCCATGTACAATAATTTCATTAGCTTTTTTGTCAGCCAAAGTAAGAGGAGAGCTATCCTCTTTCGTTTCAATATTAAAATCTGTTTCGTAAATCTTTAGTATTTCTTTTCCAGCTGCTATACCTAACTTTTTTGTAACATCTAGTACATTTTTTGTGTTCAATATAAAATCTCCTTTAACTAGTAAATATTGATATTTAGTCTATTTATAAATATTAAGCGTTTATAACTAAACTACAAATTTGCACATAAAATTTTTATTTCTTAAACCATAAATGAGATAACAATATTACTTACTACTGCTATCCATAAGAAAATAAGAGTGCGCATAAATAATAGAATAATTTTTAATATCTATCTTCTACAATATCTTTTAATATTTCATAACGTTTTAAATGGAATATATACCTATCATATTTCAGTAATTTTTACTTATCGTAGTATAGTCCCCAAATTCATTATCTGCTAATTTCATAGAAAAAGAAATGGGAACATAAGCATTAATGTTCAATCCATTTTCTTTCTGCTTATCAAATAAATGTTTTTAGAATTTTCCTGAACTATAGTATGAATCTATATGAGGTACTTTCATAAAGTTGCCCCTTCCATATAATTGCGAATTATATCACTCACTTGAACAATATCTTCAACACTCATATAAGGATGCATAGGAAGTGATAATACAATATCACAAAGTTCATTAGTCACTATAAATTCTTCATCATTAAATTCTAACTCTAAAAAAGCATCCTGTCTATGCATCGGTTTCACGTAATAAATCATACTAGGTATACCTTGCTCCTTTAACTTAGAGCGGAGTAAATCTCTTTCTTTTTTATTCTTAAGCTTGATTGTATATTGGGCAAAACTAGATATGTATCCTTCTGGAATAATAGGTGTTTCAACAACACCGTTAAGCTTTTCATTGTATAGATTATATAGTCGGTTTACATCCTTAAGTTCATGTTCTATTAAAGCGGTCAACTTAACATTTAGTACAGCAGCTTGTATTGTATCAAGCCTGGAATTAACACCAATTCTCACGTTGTCATATTTATTATCACCCTTACCATGAATCTTATATGAGTTAAGCAGTTGAGCGAGTTGATCGTCATTAGTAAAAATAGCTCCACCATCGCCATAACAACCTAATGGTTTTGCTGGGAAAAATGAAGTTGTTGCAGCATTACCAAAACTACATGCCATTTTCCCATTTATACTTCCACCAAATCCCTGTGCGCCATCTTCTAAAACTAAAAGATTATATTTTTTAGCAATTCTATCAATTTCATTATGATCTGCAGGAAGCCCAAATAAATCAACAGGAATGATAACTTTTGGTGTTAGTTTGCCTTCATCTAAAACTCTTTGGATAGTTTTTTCTAACTTAACTGTATCAATATTAAACGTGTCTCTATATACATCTACAAATACAGGTGTAGCTCCTCTAAAAGATACAATTTCTCCTGTTGAAAAAAATGTAAAGTCAGGGACAAAAACTGCATCTCCCTCCTTAATATCCCATGCCATCATAACTAATGTCATAGCTTCTGTGCCATTTGCGCAAGAAATACAATGTTTTACTCCAACATACTCAGCAAGTCTTTCTTCCAGAACTTTCACTTCTTTTCCACCGATAAAGTTCCCATTAACTAATACTTCTTGAATCGCAGAATCTATTTCATCCTTATATTTTTGGTATTGTGCTTTTAAATCTCTAAATTTCATCTTCATCACCTCATAAATCACTTGCTATAATTTCATATCAAACACCAATATTCTTTAATTCTTCAAGTACATCAACAGAACTTTATTTTTCATGAATAAGTCATATCATTAAGTTACTTCCTCCTCAAGCAAATTCTTGGTTTTTCTAGCTGGTATTCCGGTATAAATGCTGTATGCTTCAACATCTTTTGTGACCAAACTGCCTGCACCTATCACTGAACATTTTCCTACTGTAACTCCTGGAAGTATTGTTACGTTTGCTCCAATCCACACTTCATCCTCAATTATAATTTTATCTTTTTTTGTCAATCTGTTCTTTACATAAGGTATTTCATTAATTACATGTCCATTATTTGCACACGAATCTGTTATAAGCATTACATTAGGTGCTATAGATACATTATCTCCAATAAAAACTAAATTCTCTCCATTAGAAGTAGACTGAAATCCTAAATTAGGGTATGTATTTTCTCCCATTTTAACTCCTAATTTTTCCCAGTATATTTTTCTAATTCTTGCATCTGTATAATAATTAGCTATTATTTTTACAAATCTTTTAGGCATGATATCATTATTCTTCACTAAAAAATTGAATATAAGTTCATCTAACTTTGAAAGAATTATCTTTTTCATATTATAGTCGATAAATTAATCCGACATCTCCCTCCTGACTAAATTAAATGAGAGTTAATATTTATTACATTTGCTTATAATAAGCATTAAACTTGTGCTTCGTACACTATACTTTAAAATCTTTCCTTATATCAAAATAAGGTTTCTGAACTGCACCGAATTGTCTAAAGAATTTTTCAATATTTTTTTTCATACTACCTTCAAAATCAAACTTTTTCCCAAGTTGATTAGCAATTTTTATCCCTTCATATATTAATAAAGTTAATGACTGAGATGATCTATATTTCTCATCAGAACCACTCATTAAGTAATAAACACTAGTATTATCATAAGCAAACAGAGCTGATGAGTGTATTTTATTATCCTTATCTTTTGCGTATAATATCTTTACACAATCGTGCTTTTCTAAGTTTTTATATAATTTTTCAAACAATTCAAAGCTATAAGGTATTTCAAAGTCTTGTCTTTCATATGTTTTCATATTTAAATCGTAAAACTCTTTATAATTTAAGTCATAATAAACCTTTACAATTTTCTTAGCTTTTTTAATATGCTTTCTAATATTTCCATTGAATTCTCTATAGATGGTTTCTAAATTACTAGTATCTTCAATTACATAAGTATATCTCGTGCTTTGAGTATAACCCATCCAATAAAAAGGTAACCAATTTTCGAAGCTATAATGAAAATACTGTCTATAACTTACAATTTCAAGTTTTTCAATTTCATCAATTATCATATCCAAAACTTTATGTTCAAACGCAATTTTTCTATCATACTTAATACCATTAGGATAGTAAAAATAAACTCCATTATTTTGTGTTAAAGGTGCTTTTCTTATCTCAAATCCAGCCTCAATTCTATTTAAATAATAAGGCAAACTTGCAATTATATTACCATTTATCTCAATTATTATTACATTCCAATTCTCTTCACCACATACAGCATCAAGCCAATAATATTGTGAGAAAAGTGGAATATTATTTTCATCGCAAAGTTTAATGTACTTTTTCTTATTATCATTCACGGTTAAACCCTGCCTTTGAAATCCATTGTACTGCACTTGTCCATAGGGAGTTTTACGCTCTTACCTTCTGCAGCTGATTTGTAAATTGCAAGAACGAGTTCGAGAGCTCTTCTTCCATCTTCAGCTGTAACATATGGATCTCTTTCATTTTTAATTGCATCAATCACATCTGCATAAAGTGGATTATGACCAAATCCATAAACATTCGGTGGATTCTCATGATACTTTTCTTTGACTTCTTCTGGATCATCTAAGTTATCAGCAAACTGCCACTCTTCAATTAGATTTACCGATTTACCACCAGCTTTAACAGTTCCTTTTTCACCAAAAATGTACAGCGTTTCTTCAAGGTTTCTAGGATAAATGTTTGTAGTTCCTTCTACTATTCCATAGCTACCATTTGAAAACTTGATCAGTGCCATCCCCAGATCTTCTGCATCAATAAACCCATGCATCAAGTTATCAATCATGCCAACAACTTCTGTAATTTCATCCCCCATCATCCATCTTAAAAGATCGATGTTATGAATACACTGATTCATTAGTGCGCCGCCATCTTGCTCCCAAGTTCCTCTCCATAGAGCCTGTTTATAATAATCTTCACCTCTATTCCAGCGGATATGAGCCGTACCATGAAGCAGTCTGCCAAAACGTCTTTCCTCAACTGCTTCACGTATTTTTTGTACTGATTTATTAAATCTATTTTGGTGACAAGCACTTACTTTAACATTTTTCTCTTTAGCTTTTTCAATTATTAAATCAGCTTCCTCCAAGGATAAAGCTATTGGTTTTTCAATAATTAAATTACTACCTGCTTCAATACAATCTAAAGCAATTTGGCCATGTTTTCCACTTTCAGTGCATATAGCAGTCAAATCAATATTTTCTTTTTTAAGCATTTCATTATAATCTGTATACTGCTTAACACTCTTAGAAAGGTTAAACTTTTTTATTGTCTCCTCCATTTTAGTAACATCGACATCACAAATTGAAGTTATTTGTAAATTATTCTCAACTGCAGCTGCAATATGATTTGGAGAAATTCTACCACAACCAATTAAAGCGTATTTTAAACTCACCGTCATACCCCCTATAAAAGTTCAATGTTAATTCTATTTTTAATATTTTTCATAACATTCTTTGTATCAAAAATTACTTTTGCATTTTTCTGAACAAATTCATAATCCACATTTGTATGAGCAGTTGTTATTATAACTAGATCCGCACTTGACAAAAGCTCAGCTCTTAACTCTATTTCACCTTTTTTTATTTTCCCATGTTCGCGATATTCGGAAACATACGGATCAAAATATTTTACATTTGCTCCTTCTTTTTCCAATATGTCAATAACTCTAATTGCTGGACTTTCTCTATAATCATCAATATCTTGCTTATAAGCAACACCTAGAACTAAAATATTTGATCCATTCATTGCTATTTTACTTTTGTTTAAAATTTTACTTGATCTCTCAGCGCAATACTCAGGCATACGGTCATTAACAATCATTGAAGATTCAATCATTGATGTATGGAAACCATATTCACGTGCTTTCCAAGATAAGTAATAAGGATCTAGTGGAATACAGTGACCTCCTAACCCGGGACCTGGATAGAATGCTTGAAAACCATAAGGTTTTGATTTTGCAGCTTCTATAACTTCCCAAAAATTAATACCCATCTTATTACTTAAAATTGCAAGTTCATTAACAAGACCAATATTAATATTTCTATATGTGTTTTCAAGAATTTTCTCCATCTCGGCTATAGCAGGAGAGGAAACACGATGAATTGGAGCTTCTAGTATGCTTTCATATAATGTAGCTGCTACATCAGTACACATTGGAGTAATCCCACCCACAACTTTAGGTGTATTTTTAGTCTTATAAATTAAGTTACCTGGATCAACTCGTTCAGGCGAGAAAGCAAGATAGAAATCTTCACCACACTTTAAGCCTGACATTTCAAGAATAGGTTTAAGTAGCTCTTCAGTGGTTCCTGGATATGTAGTAGATTCTAAAACAATTAACATATCTTGATGCATATGAGGGACTATGCTCTCAGCAGAAACTTTTACATAACTTATATCTGGTTGCTGATGTTCATCAAGTGGAGTTGGTACACAAATACACACACAGTCTGCCTTTGCAACCTGTGCAAAATCTGTTGTCGCTAAAAGCAATCCTGATTTAACAATAGCTTCAAGATCTTCATTAACGACATCACCAATATAATTATTCCCTGAATTTACCATTGTTACCTTGGCCTCTTGAACGTCAAATCCTATAGTCTTAAACCCTGCTTTTGCTTTTTCTACAGCAAGGGGAAGCCCTACATACCCCAGTCCTATTACACCAAGTGTTGCTGTTTTGTTTGACAGTTTTTCTTTTAAGTTTCCCATTAGTAATTTCCTCCATTTCCCTCAAATTTATAAACTCTTTCTGTAGTATGAATAGATGTCATACTAATTACATGAACTTTAGATTTTATATTGTTGAACAAAATATTAAACTCTTTAATAAGTTTTCAAACATTCCACAACACCAAAAATTGAAATAGATTAATAAAAAATTTTACTGTGCAATACCACTAATTGTAAGAGCTTTATAAGAACCCTAATGTCCCATAATTTCGATAAAAATTATTATGTTTGATGTTTCGGGTTACGCATATAATTACGTTGGTGTATCCTTATTCTTAGTTTATATTAGTCCCTTATTGCTTTTTATTTCTATTTTTGAACTAAGGTTAGTTATTTGGTATTTTATGTAATTCGATCTGTAGCTTTTCAGGAATTACCATCCTCTCACTTTCTAGACTATTGATTATGCCCAGCTGATTCACATTAGATACTGTTCTAAAAAACAAATTATTATTCTTAATTGACTTAACATTAATTACAGTATCATGAATAATTGTATTAAAATCTATATTATCATCGTTAAATTCATCTAAACGAAGAATTGAGAGGTTATACAACAGTTTATAAACACTTAGTGATGTTTCAATCCATTCAAGATCATTATTAATTTTTTCTATAGTTACTGTTGCTAAATTATCTGTTTTTAATAGCTTTAATTCATTTATACTTTCCTCTAATAGTTCGATAGATCCTTTTAACCCTACAAAATTGGCAGGCATGTAATCTAAGGTGCTTTGGAATTTTGCAGGTAGTTGTTGTTTACCACCTTCTAAATATCTGTTTATAAAACCCTTGATTTCTTGGCTTGAATAAGGAGGGTCAGCCCAAAAAGTCTCTTGAAATAAGCAGAATCTTAAACTGTTTTGACCAAGCATCTCTTTTCTATTCGATAAAGCATAGTTGACTTTCTTATATATTTCTTTTACTTCAAGTTCTTTGCCCTGATATAGTGATTTGAAATATTTGGCTTCAATATATTCTTTTGTTACATTAGGATTCCACAATAATTTAGATAAAGAGTAGTTTAATAAATCAAACGTTCCACTACTTCCTTCAAGTGGGTGCATATACGCAAACAAATCTATGTTTTTTCCTGCATAATATCTAATATCATCATACACAACACTATTATAATCGCTTAGTGTTCCACCATAAATGCTATAGTTGTAATATTCGACTATTCCTAATCTGATACCATTTTTTTCACTATATTTATCCCAGCTTTCAACTTTACTATTAAATGTGTCAGAATTAATAGTATTAGAAAAGCTTCTTTGATTCAAATACATAATTTGTCTAAAATTTTCATTGTTTATTTTATAGCTGTTTAAAGGTATATTCCAAGTAGAGTAGTAAGTAATCCCATTTATTACTATATCAAAACCAGACTTATTATTTTTGTCAAGCTCTTCGACTAAATTTTGATAAAATAACAATAAATTGTCAGTGGGATTTCCGATTTCTTTAGACTCATCACTCTGGCAAAAATAAGCATTACTGCTTGAATCAGTTGGCCATATGTTAATGAATAACTTCCCAGTATATCCTTCTAAATTAAATTTGTTAATCAAAAAATCTGAAAACAATGTTGCTAAATCTCTATTGGCAAAACACGGATTCATATAAGCATCAGGATTATCACCTACAAAAACCCTTTTTCCATTTTTCATCCCATATAATTTGGGATTTGATGAGAATAGTTTTTCATCATTTAAGAATTCGTAAAGCAAATCATGTCCACCTGTCCATATATTAATACCATATTTTTCGGCAACTACTGGATCTACCTCACCAATTAAGTTATACTTATTTCTTACTGCCCACTTTACAAACTCCATACTTGGCTCTTTGTAATTCCAAAAACCACGATATTTGAATTTTGGTTCGTCAACTATTTTCGTCCAATCATAAGCCCTATTATCATCTATCTTAGGAATTGTTGTATAGTCTGGTGAAATCCAACTGAATCCCAACTCTTCTAAAAATGTATAACTTCCATACAATATACCGATATCACTTTTTGAAGCAATGATTATATTTGGATTTCTAGGTATTATTAAATAACCTTGTACATCAATTTTATTAAATTCTTCAAACTCTTCATCTGTAAAATAGTCTGTAATGTCTAAATAGTGTGAGTTTAACAATATAATTGTGCCTTCATTATCAACAATATCTTTATCAATTGTAATTTCTTTTCCGAGTGAATATTCCAGATGGTTTTTTAATTCTTCAATGCATAGTTGAATTGTAGAACTTTCGTTATAATTAACTCCTGCAACAAGTATTTTTTCTGGTATTTTAAAAGAGTCTGAAGCATTAGGTTGTACATCTGATAATTCCCAGTCTTCTACATCATGTTTCCTGACTATATCATTAGTTTCAGGATTAATATCATATACATGTTTAAAGTTGCTAAAACCAAGAAAGATAATAATGCACACTCCAATCAATAAAATAGTATTCCTCTTATTCATATAAATCTACACATCCTTATAAAATTTAGTTATGCTTTTTCAATTAGTAATTACTAGATTAGCATATCTCATAAAGTTAATACAAAATACTTCAGCAGAATTATCTTTTCAAGAGTTGGTAGTAATCCTACATAATCTAACTCTTTATATTTTTTTCTATTCTATTTATTTGTTTACTTTTATTTCATATAATTATGCTCCATCTTCTAATTTATAGTTCAAAAAAATCACACTCAGAATAATAAGTAATTTTGATATACTAGCGATTAAAGCACCTATACAAAATCCCATAATATTAAATTTATCAACTAGGATTAAACTTGTTATTAAATATATTATTATGTACATAAAGTTAATAGAAAGTTGCCATTTTATTTTATAAAATCTAAGTAAAATTGGATTTAATACATTGCAAATTATGATAACTATACTTGTCAAAGTTGTGATATAGATGTATTTTAGTGCTTCCTCTACAAATTGTGGATACATAATACTAAGTAATGGCTTACTTATTAAAATTACGAAAAAATACCCTGAGATACCTAAAGAAGATACTCCAAAGAATATTAACACAATCTTTTTGATATCAAATTTTTTCATCTGTGCTAAATAACTTAATAAAACACTTGCAATTGGTTGTATTGCTAATGAAATTGTTTTTCCTAATAATGTCGACGTATAGTAAATAGAAACAGCTACCCCACCTAAAACAGGGTATAAAAGTAATCGATCAATATAAACAGTAGCACCTAATAGTAACCCTGAGAATAAAAGTATTATCGTACTGTTTCTTGTTTCTTTATAAATATTTGTTTTAACAAAAGGTTCTTTAAAAATCGTAGTATTATTCCAAATAAAGATAACACTAAACAAACTCCCAAAGAAATAAATCCATTCCCATTTTTTTGTATAATAAAATACAATATACCCTAATCCATAACCTAAAGTCACACAAATGCCATTAATTAATATTTTTTTATAGCTGAGATTAATTCTGAATTCGACAATTGAGTATCCAGATATCAGAATTAATATTGAAACTATTAGAATAAGTAATACCTCAATTAAATTTGTCATACTATCGTAATATAACATTCCCAACAGTATTACAATGAAATTGATAATTAAAAAAAATAGAAAGATTACTGAGAAATCACCTTTTATATTTAATTCTTCATATTTTTTAAAATTGATAAGCTTGATATTATTCAATACACTTCCCATTGATCCAGAAAACAAGTTGATCATACCAATAATAGTTAAAATTTTCCCATACTCTGTTCCACTAATATTTGATGATACGAGGGGTAAAATCATAAATTGTAAAATAAAAACTGGAATTAATGAGGCAAGAAAATTTAATATAATATCAATAATAATTTTTTTCTTAATCATTTTTATCACCAATCATATAGTTTGTGTGTTATTGACTATCTTTTTCACAAAAATTGATTCCCAGCATATCGCTAAATAAATCCAGAGTTGAGGAGAAGTCAAATATGTGCCGCTAATTAAAATTGGTACAAATCCGTATGAAAAAAATATATATGCTAACATCTTTTTACTATCGGAGATATTAGCAGTAATACTTTTAACCACACCTATAGTTATGCCTATATTTAAAAATAACCCCACAAACAAGCCATACTGAACTAGTAATTCTAGAAAAAGATTGTGAGGATATGTTCCATCCAAAAATAATCTATCTCCCGAAACTCCATAACCCAAGATTGGTCTCTGGGTGAACTTATGCCACGTTTCAGAATATATTTCAAGTCTACCGGTTGAAAAATCATTGTATTGACCAGATAATAAAAAAAATATTCTACTATCGAGACCATAATCAAGTCCTTTATCGTATAACCCTTGAACGATTGGTTGTAAGAAAATAAGAGTAATAATTAATATACATATTACTAGCACTAAAATAGTCCAATTCGCTATTTTTTGTTTAGTTTTAAGGTGCATATTTAAAAAAAGCATCACTACAAAGGTTAATACTACTAGTAAACTTCCTCTAGAACCGAAAACAACAATTGCAACAATTCCTATTATTACGAAAGATAAATCCAAGAAATTAAACTTATTATACAATTTATATAACAACAAAATAACTGCTAAAGCCATAGAATAAGAGTACGACTGATAATTCATAAACTCATTTATTCTACCTAACAATAAATAAGCTGTCATTAATATACATAAAAAGTAATTCCAATATATCAGTTTTAAAAAAGTATTTAACAGCACATCCTTGTTTTTAATAGATATATAATATAGAAAACTAGGTATGCAAATGAAATACAGATATTTTGAATCACTAATTAAGAATTTAAAATTTTGAGGAAATATTAACAAATTTACTAATAAAACGATAAGAGCTACCATATAAATAATGATCCACTGAAACATCTTTCTTTTAATTACTATTGGTAATGCTTTGGCAAATACAAATAACATTAAACTTGCAATTAGTAGTTTACAAATCGTTAATATATCTGTATTCATTGTTTGAAAAACAAGACTGACAGTACAATGTAATGTAAAAAGTAAATAATATAATACAATTGCTCGACTTATTATTTTATCATTATAATCATCTTTATTGATAGATTTTTTTTCAAGTTGCATCATTCTCCTAATATACAAAATTTATCTCAAAATTCTCATTGCTAACTTCTGATAATCTAAAATGTCTCTCGCTAATTGATAAGCCCTTTCTGACATTTTATTAAGAATTCCTGCATTGTCACTAATTTTATTAAATATTTCTTCCATCTCATCATATTCATCAATTGCAAAAGCATTGCCTTTCATATAGACCCTATGACTCTTCACATTTTTGAATAAAACCGGCGTCCCTGAACATAAAGAATTTTGCATTGTGGCACTTTGACTCCCTGGTTGAACATATAAATCTGAAGCTGCTATATATTTTATAAGTTCATCTGACTTCTTCCATCCTAAATACATTATTCTTTTATCGCTGTTGATAAGCGGTACTACCTTAGATTTTACATCATCTGTGAAAGTTCCAATAACTAATAGCCTAAATCTCTCGTCTTTGACCTTAGTAAAGTTATCTATAAGTTCATATGTTTTTTTGTTTTCGCTCATTTTACCCGAATGACAAAACACTATATTATCATTTGATAAACAAAGTTCCTTTATTTTTTCATTTCTATACATGCCCTTTGTTTCTTCATCTATGATTGTACCACCTAAAGGATAGAACTCTATTTTGCTTTCAGGGATTTTATAATATTTAATCAAAAAATCTCTGGTTTCGGGCGTAATATAAAGTATTTTATCTATATATTTGATGTTCTTTTTAAGAATAGCTCGATAAAATATTTTATGCAATATATGTTTTGACAAGAAATTATTTGCACTATTGTTATCATCTTCATGACTATCTACATATAATTTTACTCTTAGATTATTTTTTTTGTATTTGCAAATTGTTGATATTTCAAGAGCAGGCACACCATGAAACATTATTATATCAGGCTTAAAATCATACAAAAACTTTTTTACATTGTCATAATGTCTTACTTTTTTCATTAAAGAATGAGGTAAATATTTTTTGTAAGGTACTCTTGTAATTTCAATGCCTTCTTTTGTGTAATAAGTAGAAGGTTCAACGTAACCTATCCTTTTATTATCTATAAACGTTTCTGTAGAAGCGATAATTTTTACATCATGACCATTTTCAAAATGTATTTTAGGTAATATATTCTCTTGATAATTATACTCATCTATATAAAAGCATGATAAACAACAATGTAAAATTTTCATTTTTTCACCCTGCCTATGAAATCATTTGGCTTCGTAAAATATTGCGCATATTCCTTCAATTCTTTATCACTAAATTCCCACCATTTAATTTCTTGTAAACTATCAATAATCTTATCATCAAACCGCTTCCTTATTACTTTAGCTGGACAACCAACGACTATGGTATATGGTTCAACATCCTTTGTCACAACACTCCCCATTCCAATCACGGCTCCATTACCAATAGTAACACCTTGTTTTATTATTACTCTTTCACCAATCCACACATCATGTCCAATTTTTGTTCTTTTAACTGGATCCCTCTTATGAGTAGAAAACTTAGTCCTCACACTGTCTCTACCTTCGTAAAAAACTGGTGACATTGACACCCAATTTATTGGGTGCATTCCTCCACCCACCACAACATCGTTTGCTATTGAACAAAATGATCCTACATCACAATTAAGAATTTTACAATCATAACCACAAAATGAGTGCTTATCAAACCTGCTGTTGACAATCTGGCTACCTGACTCAACTTTTGAGCTTTTATGTATTTTACTATTAACAATCGCACTACATCTTATCTTTTTAAGTACTTTAGACCAAATATAAATGAACGTCATAAAAACTCTCCCCTCTTTACTTTCCACTAATGCCTTTATTGTAAAAAACATAAACCCTTTGAATGTTATAAATAATACTTAAGACTTACATTTTTCTTAATATTTTAAAAAAACATCAAAAAGCTTGTGATATACTAAAAAGCATAAAATATTCAACAACATAATTAGACGCCTTACTTACGCGTTAATCTATCTCATATTGTTATTCTTAAAAATTCTGTTTAGATCTTCTTCTATAGGATAATTAATAAGCACTGCTTTCTTACTGCCATAATAAACAAACAAGCTTCCAGCTGCTGCTGCATGAGCTCCCCCGTTTTCTATGACATCACTAAAGTCATTTATATCCTTTGCTCCACCACACGCAATTACAGGTATATTAACAGAGTCTGTTATTTCTTTTACTAATTTAATGTCATAACCCTGCATAGTACCATCTCTATTAATTGAATTTAGTAAAATTTCACCCGCACCATATTCTTCAGCTTTCTTTGCTAAAGATACTGGATCCATATTAGTATTCTCTTTGCCATTTTTAGTATAAACTACATATCTACCCAAAAGATCCTTTTTTACATCTAAAGACACAACTACACTTTGACTACCTGAGTAGTTTGATATATCCTTCACCAAATTAGGATTATGAACAAAACTATTATTAAGAATTATTTTTTCATATCCAATGAAAAACAATCTTTCTGCTTCAGATAGTTTTGTGATTCCACCACCATAGCTTAATGGCATAAATGCTTCTGTAGCAATATCTTTTAAATATTCAAAATCAGGCTCATTATTTTGAACGGATACGTTTATATCCAATACACATAATTCATCCACGCCTTTGCCATTAAATATTCTTACAGCATTAATTGGGTCTCCAAGATATCGAGGTTTAGAAAACTTGACCGTTTTAACAAGCCCCCGCTCTTGTATTAAGAGACATGGAATAATTCTTGGTCTATAATACACTTTAAACCCTCCTAGCAAAGTTCTCTAATAAAGCCATCCCAAACTTATGGCTTTTTTCAGGATGAAATTGAACACCATAAATGTTATCTTTCTTAACTGCTGCTGCAAAAGAATATCCATAATCACACGACATCAAGACATTTTCTTCACAATCACATACTGCATGATAAGAATGAACAAAGTAGTATCTTTGTATTGGATTAAGATCTTTGACCATAGGATCGTCTGTTATTATTGTTGTAGTTATGTTCCATCCCATATGAGGAATTTTTAATGATGTATTCCCTTTTTGATTAAATCGCTTATTATCAAAAGATATGAGATTTAATCCAACTTCCTTACCCTCTTCACTTCTTCTCCCAAGCATTTGCATTCCAAGGCAAATCCCTAATAAAGGCTTCTGATCATCAGTTGCGAGTTTTCTTATTACTTCAGTCAGACCACTTTCTTTTAGTTTTTGCACTCCAGAATCAAATGAACCTACTCCTGGTAGAATCAACTTATCAGCCTTGATAATCTCTGTAATATCACTTGTAAGAATTGCAGAAGTTCCTATTTTTTTAAGCATGTTTATAATAGAACCTACATTGCCAACACCATAATCTATAACCGCAATCATGCTTTGCCTCCTTATCATTTAACAAAATATTGGATTTTATCTAAATTGACGCTTTTCTAGTCCAAGGGAAGTTGCAATTTTTATTGCTAAATTTATCAGCCAGTGGCTCGATTTATAATTTGTATAGTCTTTGTTCTTTTCTTTCATTAATTCTAAAAATTCATTTTTGGTCAATCCAAGCTTTTTAGCAACATATTCTAAATCTTGCATTGCTTGTTCTCTATCATAAGGGGGTTTTGAAAGCTTTTCAAGTGCCTCTTCTCTTGTCATTTGTCCAGTTAATATTAAACTAGAATAATGTGCTTTTCTTTTATCGTAACCAAACTTTTCAATTAACCAATATCCTTCATAAAACCTAGTAAAAACACTCTCATAGTGTTTGTTCTCATATCTCTGCCATCTAAACTCTCTTTCTAATGTTGCTATTGCATCTTCTTTATTATAAGGAATTAGATTTAGTGGTTTAATTACTTTCATTCCTTTTACAAATCTATAATATAGTCTATATTTAAACATACCGCATTGAGGTAAGGTCTTTAGTTCTACTTTTCCAAATTTCTTGTGAATATCCTTCATTTGTCTAATGTCATTTAGATAAACCCACTCCATTGGCTCTCTTATACACTCAGTAGAGTAATTCGAGCCTGTTAGTACATATTTTATTCCATTCTTAGAAGCATAGTTATATAATCCAGCAAAAATTACATGATCTTGTGGCCTATCCTGATAAGGAACCTGTGATTTGAAGAATGCTAATTGTAAATCTTTCATTTCATTCCAATTAACTATCTCAGTATATAAATCTAAGTCTAAGCCTTTTACTAATTTTTCAATATTTTCTACTGCAACATTTAAGTTCCATCCTGTATCTACACTAAAAACTAGCGGTCTTAGACCAAGTATCTTCTTGGCATAATATAATAGATATGAACTATCTACACCACCGCTTAATCCAATTATGCAATCATACTGCTTTCCTTTTCCATCATTTTTAATCTTTTCAACTATTCTACTTAATTCTTTATTTCCTATTTCATCAGGATGCCAATTTGGCAAAATATTATCATAGTAATTATTACAGTGATCACACACACCTTTTTCATTAAAAACTATTTTTGAATCTGATGTATCCATTACACAATTTGAGCAAATTTGATACTCTCTATTCTCCATAATTATCCTCCTATTGTTATTTACTCCAAACAACTCTATTTACATAATCTGTATATGATAAAATTATTCTTAAAACCTTATTAGATACATTAGGCATACTATAATCTCTAACAAGTCTTATTATGTCTTTTTCTTGTGTTTCTAGGATCTCAAGCCCCTGTAATATTCTCTCTTTTTTCAGTCCCACCATCATGACTGAAGCTTCTTCCATTGCTTCTGGTCTCTCGTGAGCTTGTCTAATATTAAGAGCTCTAAAACCAAGGATAGAGGATTCTTCACTAATAGTTCCACTATCACTAAGTACTGCTTTTGCTTTAACTTGAAGCTTTACATAATCATTAAACCCTAAAGGTTTCATCGTTTTTACCAATGGGTTAAACTTTATGCTTTTAGTATTAATCATGTTTCTAGTTCTAGGATGTGTACTTACAATCACAGGAAATTTATACTTTTCTGCTATCGCATTTAGACTGTCAACTAAGTCTAAGAAGTTTATTTCTGAGTTTATATTTTCTTCTCTATGGGTTGATACTACAAAGTATTTTCCTTCTTCAAGTTCAAGTCTTTCTAAAATACGTGAATTTTCAATATCTTCTCTTCTAGAATTGATTACTTCAAACATTGGACTTCCTGTTTTAATAATTCTATCAGCAGGTAATCCTTCCCTTAACAAATATTCTCTTGATATATCACTATAGGTTAAATTGATATCAGCTATATGATCAACAATTTTTCTATTTGTTTCTTCTGGCACCCTCTGATCAAAGCATCTATTTCCAGCTTCCATATGGAATATCGGAATATGTCTTTTCTTGGCAGCAATAGCACATAAACAGCTATTGGTATCACCCAATACTAGAAAAGCGTCTGGTTTTACTTCTCCCATGATTGGATCTATTTTAATAAGTATATTACCTATTGTTTCTATTGCTGTTCCAGTTGCTGCATTAAGAAAATAATTTGGTTTTCTCAGGTTAAAGTCTTTAAAAAAAACTTCGTTAAGTTCATAATCATAGTTTTGTCCTGTGTGAACAAGGGTATGTTCTAT
Source organism: Clostridium sp. (assembly GCA_030626065.1). GTDB lineage: Bacteria > Bacillota > Clostridia > Clostridiales > Clostridiaceae > Clostridium_AF. Next base: position 17,883 of record DAOUPR010000021.1, read on the forward strand.
TGATTGCGACGCCTCCAATTTGTTGATCACTGCTGACAGTCTAATAATCTCTGGTCTGGTACCAACGACTGTCATAACTTTTAATTTTTTCATAATTTCTATACCTCCAAATAATAAGTATCTGGCTTCTGGGGGTCAAAGCTTTCATTAGCCCACATGATAGTAACCAAGTCGGTATCACCCAAGTTTTCGATATTATGCGTATAACCCGTTGGTATATCAACTACTTCCATTTTTTCACCTGTCACGTAGTATTCAAAAACTTCATCTGAGTCAATTTTTCTAAAACGAATAACACCTTTACCACTTACTACAAGGAACTTCTCATTTTTTGTATAATGCCAGTGATTCCCTTTTGTTATACCTGGCTTAGAAATATTAACTGATACTTGTCCTCTATCTGGAGTCTTTATAAACTCTGTAAAAGACCCTCTGTAATCTACATTCATTTTTAGATTATAACTGAATTGATCTTCAGGCAGATAGCTTAAGAATGTACTATATAACTTTTTTGTGAACTCATCAGACATATTTGGTATAGACCGTTCTTCTCGGCTATTTTTAAATGAATAAATTAAACTAACAATCTCTCCAAGTTTAATAGTATGAACTACAGGAACTTGACAAAAACCCGCAATGACATTTTCCTTGCTTTTCAGAATATTTATGAATTCTTCTACTACATCATCGATATAAACTAAGTTCATCTCAACACAAGGGTCATTTACTGTTATAGGTAATTCATGAGCAATGTTATAACAAAACGTTGCAATAGCACTATTGTAGTTCGGTCTACACCATTTCCCAAAAACGTTTGGCAAACGATAGACAAACACTTTTGCACTTGTATCTTTACTATATTCAAAAATTAAATTTTCTCCAGCCTTTTTGCTCCTACCATATGGATTATCTAGTTCAGCTTGAATAGAAGAAGATATCATAACAGGACAGGTATTTTGATGTTTTTTTAAAGTATCTAGTAGAGTTGATGTAAATCCAAAATTACCTTCTATGAACTCCTTTGAATGTTTTGGTCGATTCACACCTGCAAGATGAAAAACAAAATCTGCCTCTTTACAGTACTGATTCAATAAAGCTGGATTTGTTTCTTTATCAAATTCAAAGATATCAGCGTATTTTTGATTTTTTAATTCTGCAACAAGATTTTTACCTATAAACCCTTTTGCCCCAGTTACGAGTATCTTCATTATTAATTCAACCTTTCTGTTTTATTTAATTTTATTCGTGGTAATTGCAACTTCGTTTTTACTAGATACATATCTTAATTCTCTCTTAACATAATCAAGTGATAGCAATCTTGCTTTAATCTGTTCTATCCCTAATCTCTCGGTATTATGAGAGTTATATTCTTCTTCACAAGATAATTTCTGGTCTCCTTGTATAAAGTACTTATC
>DAOUPR010000256.1 GCA_030626065.1 Clostridium sp.
AATTAAAACCATCTTTTTGTCGTATCTAGACAACCAAAGTGTTAGAATAGGTCCCCCTATAACTATGGCTAAGGCATAATAACCTATAAAGTTTCCAGCAGCTCCTTCAGTTATTGAAAATGCTGCAGCTACGTCTTTTAATACTCCTGCTATTATAAATTCTGCTGTTCCTATTGCAAATGCTGCAAGTGTTAATATCCATACTTGAAATGGAAGTCTGTTGTTTTTCATTTTTTTCTCTCCTCTTATAAATAACCTTAATACAATACAATTTTCAATATAGAAAAAATAAATGCTAATAATTTATTTTTTTATAAACTCCAATACTTTTTTATGTAATATACTGACATATCATTATCATAGTATATTACCTTTACTTTAATCTATAGTATTATAGATTACTTTAATTTATAGTGCCACGACAATTGACGTGGCATTATTTTTTCTTCAACGATAAACTACTCATTATCCTTTAAACTCAGCTCTAAATCTTATTCAAAAGGAATATACAATTAATATTCTTTTACAACAGCTAAAAATTTAAAAAGACATTCAATTAAGAATGTCTTTTTAAATTTTTTTTATCTATTTTTAGTTAAATAAATAAATTAAATTTATATGAAGCTCCTGCACTGTAAACAGGTGAAGCATTATTTCCTTGAGTTCCAGAAACAGCACCGTTCAACATTAAGTTTTCAGAAGCTTGTACAGCTGTTCCTATAGCGATTGAGCTTTCGGATTTATAATTTCCATACCCTACACCAATTTGAGCTTGTCCAGTTGTCATATCTTGATATTTTATTCCTGCAATTGCTGATACTCGAGAAATACCTTGTCTTGATTCTTCTTGTACTGAATCTATTTTATTAGAGTTCATATCTATTTTATGTGAATTATTTTTAATATTTTCAGTGTTTGTAGCTGTTGTTCTTCGATTGTCCGCTATTGCTCTCTCATTGTTAAAAGTTCTAGTATCTAAAGCTTTAATTTCATTACCATTAATTATAGTGTTATTATTATTAGTTTGAATATTTGCAGCTATTGCTCCTTCATTCGTTCTAGTTTGATTAGCATTTGCTATTTCTGATGTTTTTAAATTATCAATTGCATTAGTGTTAGCAACTATTCCTTCGTCATTAGCTGTAGTCACTAAAGCAACATTTTGAATATTCTTACTATTTGAATCGATTAAATCAGCATTAGCTGTAGTTACCGACGCAACATTTTGAATATTCTTACTATTTGAATCGATTAAATCAGCATTAGCTGTAGTCACTAAAGCAACATTTTGAATATTCTTACTATTTGAATCGATTAAATCAGCATTAGCTGTAGTCACTAAAGCAACATTTTGAATATTCTTATTATTTGAATTGATTAAGTCAGCATTAGCTGTAGTTACCGACGCAACATTTTTAACATTTTTATCATTTTCAATTATTCTCTTATTTTGGTCTAATAATCTTGTGTTTTCTTGACCTATTATTCTTGTATTACGTGCTATATCACTAGTATTAATATGTATTCCTTCTTCATTTGCTTTAGTTTGATTAGAATTTTGTATTCCAGATATTTTCAATTTTTTAATTGTAGAACCATTTTCTATTATACCAGCTCTATTTGCATTAGTCTTATCAGATATTCCTGTTAATCTTGTGTTTATCTTATTGTCTCTTTCTAGCGATGTATTTTCAATTCTTGCTAATTCTGCATTATTTTGTGCTGTAGGTGCTGAAGAAATATTGTTATCTTCTAATCTTTGTATTCTTTCACTATTTTTAGATACTTCTCCAATTATAGCTTTAGCTCTTAGAGCGTTCGATTTCCTATCTCTATTAGCTACTTCTGCACTAGCTTTAACTCCACTAGTTAACTCGTTTATTTGATCTGCATTAGATTCTATAGCCTGATTATTATTTTCAGTATAAGTTGTTAACCCTTGGATCTTTAGATTATTACTTTGAATATAACCTATAGAATTTGAATGATAAGCTTTTGACGATTCAGATACATTTGTTATTCTAACGTTTAATTTTTGATAATCTTCATTACTCCCATTTGCCATTGATACTGCTGATAACGCTAATAATCCTATTAATACTTTTTTCATGCTGTTCACTCCTTTTTTTAATTTTTCTAATTAAAAATTAATATTCGTTTTTACTTTGGTATTTTAGTTTTTTTTTTATCCCAAATACAACGTCAATTGTCGTTGTATTAATTTTTTTCAAAAAAAAAAGGGATTTTACATCCCTATTTTTCAAATTTTTCCTTATATTGATCTAATTTAAATTGATCTTTTATAAATATCTTAGTTCCTGTCTTTTCTATAATTTCTTCCCCTAAAAGCTTTTTTAACAACCTCTGGAGTGTTCTCAAATTTATATTGAGATGTTCAGAAATTTCTTTGGAGGTTCCTATATTTAATACTTTATGATTTTCCAAATACTTTATGAAAAACTCTTCGTCTGAATAGATACTTTTTAGTAAAAGGTGATTAAATTCTTTAAAATGATCTTCTACTCCTATGGTTATAATTTTTTCAAGAACTGCTATTTTACCTTTAAACTCCAAGTCTAAAGTTTTTTCAAGGGGAAGATAAGCAATTATTGAATCTTCTTTAACAATGACGTCCACATCAAAAGGTCTAAAACGTTCTGGTGCATTTCTATTAGAAAGAGAAAAACTTAATCCTGGAATATCACCTTCAAAAAAATCTCTATAAAATTCTCCGCCTTCAGGAGTGTAGATTATATGCTGAGTTTTACCTTTTATTAAAAAATATGTATTAAATTTTTTAAATCGTTCGTAAAAAATAGAAGTTCCTTTAGGTAATTTTTCAATCGATATAAGATCTTCAAATACAGTTCCTATAAGTTCTTCAAAATTAATTTTATGTAGTATTTCTACTTTAGTAATCATAATTTCCTCCTTTTTCATAAATTATAACATATTTATTTAGACAGAAATATACAATTTTAAACTAGCTTATTAAAAAGATCAGTCCTCCAATTGTAAAGATAGATACTATCGTTCCTAAAACTGTAACAGCAGCCGTTTCCTTTTCATAGGTTTCAAATTTAGCTGAAAATATAGGTGCTGTAGATGCTGTTGGCATAGCTGAAACGATAAGAATTTCGTTAAATAAGTTTCCTGTAATACCCATTCCTATCATCAAAAAATAAAATATTAATGGAGAAGTAACGTTTCTTATAAATATAAGAAGTGCTACTTCATAGGAAATAGCTATTCTGGTATAAGCCATAAAAAGACCTGTTGTAAAAAGTGATATAGCTGGGGCTGTATTTCCTAAAAATTTAAAACTAGATGTTATATATTCTGGTATTGGAAAATGGAAAAACGATAGTATAAGTCCTAAAATAGGTGCAAAAATAACAGGAGTTTTAGCCAAATTAAGGAGCTGTAAAACTATTGATTTAAAACTGACTTTCCTGGAATCATTGTGGTACTCTACTAAAAACATTGTGATAGGAGTTATTAATAGAAAAACAAGGAGACTCCCAAGAACTACTACAGCTATCCCTTCATCACCATATAGATGTGATATTATAGGAATTCCCATAAAAGCTGCATTTGGAAAAGCAGACATCAATGACGCTTGAGAAGTTTCTTTGGGATGTTTCTTAAATTTATAATGATATATGATATATGTTTTAATATATGTCAATAATAAACCTATACTTATTACTACAACTACATTTACATTAAGGAATGATTCTATAGGTTTAGTAGCAGTCATATTAAATAATAGAGCTGGAGTAGCCAACAAAATTATAAAATCAACCAGTGATTTTGAGTGTTCTTCTTTAACTATCCCTTTTTTCCCGGCATACCAACCTATCAAGATAGTAAAAAACAGTGGGAATAAAACATTAATAATTAGTAAAATCATACCTCCACCCTCAAGAACTAAAGCAACATTTTCCATAACTATTCCTCCTAAATACTAATTACACATCCTATAAAATTTCCATTATATTTTGACTTTCAATCACCTTTAATGATTTTAAAATTATTTTTATATTTAAATTATAGATAAATTTGCTATTAAAATAAACGCCAATTGACGCTATTTAATTTTTCATAATTATTTTTAAAGTTTATTCCAAAACAAAAGGACACTAAAAATAGTGTCCTTTTGTTTTCAAAATATTAACCTTCTAACGAATCCTCCAAAATATTAATTTCTCCTAGTTGTATTTTCTTTAATAACTTTTTCAATAGGTCATTGTATTCAAGTATATTCAGGGAATCAATTTTAAGCTTATTATTAGTAATCTCAATCTCTAAAAGTGCTCTAATTACTTTTACCTCTACTAAATTTACTTTTAACTTTGCTGTATATTCCATTTGATCACCTTAATTTCATAGGAGCAGAAACCTTTATGGTTTCCCATTGATCTTTTGTATGTTTTAGGACTGCTTTGAGAAATTCTGCATCTTGATAGATCTTTTTTACCCTATTACAGCCAAAACCTCCTCCATCTCTAAGATAAGAAATTTCTTATCTGAATCAGGTATTTCTACCCCGGAATGAGGTCT